>WGSR01000001.1 GCA_014871545.1 Collinsella sp.
CGCTCATGATGTACTCGGCTGCCATAAGCAGCTCGTCGACGGTGCCGGACATGCAGCGCTTGAGCAGGATCGGGGTCTTGGTCTTGCCGACCTCCTTGAGCAGGGGGAAGTTCTGGGCGTTGCGAGCGCCAATCTGCATGACGTCGATCTTCTTGTCGAGGAAGACCTGCACGTCGCGCGGGTCCATGATCTCGGTGACGATCGGCATGTCGAGCTCGGCGGATGCCTCGCACAGTAGGTCCAGGCCGGCGGGACCCATGCCTTGGTAGGCGTACGGGGAGGTGCGGGGCTTGTAGGCGCCACCGCGCAGCATCGTGGCTCCGGCGGCCTTCACGCGGCGGGCGATGCGGATGAGGTTCTCGCCCTCGACGGAGCACGGGCCGGCGATGACCTGGAACTGATCGCCGCCGATCTTGACGCCGTGGCCGCAGTCGATGACAGAGTCCTCGGGGTGGAACTTGCGGTTGGCACGCTTGAACGGCTCGGAGACGCGCTGCACGCGCTCGACGACGTCCATGGACTCGAGCAGGAACGGGTCGATCTTGGTCGTATCGCCCACCAGGCCGATGATCGTCTCATTCTCGCCGCGCGAGACATCGGTCTTCAGGCCCTTTTTCTCAATCCAGCTGACGATATGGCTGACTGCCTCGTCGCTGGCGCTCTGCTTTAAAATAGCAATCATGGTGTGCCTCTCACCTCGATGGATAACCCTTGCAAAAACGGCCCGCATCGCGAGCCGTGTATATATGGTGCATGAGAGTTTATACTATCTGACTCGCTTTTGCCTTCTAAAGTGGGCCGTTGCACCGCGTCTTCCTCGGAATTGCAAAGCTTTTTCTTTTATTTTGATAGCCCGTGGCGCACTTGGGTATAATGCCAGTCGTTCGCCCTATTAGCTCAGGGGATTAGAGCGTCTGCCTCCGGAGCAGAAGGCCGTTGGTTCGAATCCAACATGGGGCACCATTCCAATTTTGCTCGAACCCGCTGGATGTCCAATCTGGCGGGTTCGCCCTTTTTGTCGTAGTTCAGCGTGACCAGTATCTCGTCCTCCGAGACGACAGCCTGCCACACGAACGCCTTCAGCAGCGTCGCGTCGTCGAGCGCTGTCCCGCACTGCAGGAAGTCGGCGAAGCGCTCCGGGTCTATCCGCTCGTCCGTGATGGCCTCGAGGTCGTACCTCGCGCGCGCCTGCTGCTCTTCCAGCTCGGCTATGCGCTCGTTTACGCCCGGCGCTATCACGCCCTGCTCGATGGCGTTGAGGATGTTCCTCAGGCCCCTTTCCGCGGCCCTGAGCGAGTCCTCGGCCTGTCTGCGGCGAGCCCGCACCTCGGCTGTGTCCGCGCGCTCCGCTACCATGTTGGCTATCTGCAGCGCCTCGCTGCGGTCGCCGAGCAGCCCGCGCAGCGCCGAGGCTATGGAGCCCTCGAGCTCCTCGCGCCTGATGTTGCGGACGCACGACCCCGGGCAGCTGTAGTACTCGTACTTCACGTTGTTGCGGCCCCTGCCGCTCACGCCCTGCAGGTTCCTGCCGCATTCCGCGCACAGCGCCGTCCCCGCGAGGGCGAAGTCGCCCCAGTTCTCGCTCGAGCGCTGCTTGTGGCACTTGATTCCCTGGACCTCCACGAACGTCACCTCGTCCACTATCGCCGGCATCCCGCCCTCGCGGACGATGCCTCCCCACTCGTACCTTCCCGTGTACCTGCGGTCGCGCAGCATCTGCTGCACCATTGCTTGGCCGCACGGGTTGCCCTTGCGCGTCCTGAGACCGCGCCGAGCGAACTCGCGCGCTATCGCGTTCATGGACATGCGCTCAAGCCTCAGCGCGAAGGCCTCGCGCACCCACGCCGCCTGTGCCTCGTCGACCTCGTACTCGTCGTCCTCGTTCCTGCGGTATCCGAAGATGCGCACGCCGTTGGTCTTGCACTTGAGGGCGTTGCCCTCCATTCCGCGCTTGGTCCTGATGGCGGTCTTCCTCGACTCGCAGGCGGCGAGCCCCTCGAGCAGCTTCTCGTAGATGATGCCCTCCGGGCTGTCGGGTATCTGCTCGAGCGCCGAGACCAGCTTGACGCCGTGCGTGGCGAGCTCGCGCTTGTATATCGGCGCGTCGTACTCGCCGCGACTGAATCTATCCATCATGTAGACGAGGACGATCTCGCTCTCGCCGGCGTTGGCTATCATCCGCTGGAACTCGGGGCGGTCGTCGGTGCGACCCGACACGGCGCGGTCGCAGTACTCCGCCGCGACCTCGTAGCCCTCGCGCGCGCACCACTCACGGCAGACGCGCAGCTGGTCCTCGATTGAGGCCTCGCGCTGCCTGTTGCACGAGAATCTCGCGTATATCACTGCCTTCTTTGGCATAATGTAGAAGCCCCCTCAAGTTGTGAGTTTGCAAAGATGCTTGGGCGGTTGGATGCCCCGTCGGCTAAAGCGGTACCAGCGCTGCCGACGGGGCTCTTTTTATATATATGCGCCATAAGGTGCGACGCAAATGCTGTAACTGTCGCTAATGGCGAAGCCGCGCGCGTAATCGCGGCACGGTGGCATAGAGAAAGCCCGGTATGTCCGATTGAACATGAAGTCGTGCTCCTCCATTTTCTTCGCGCTTATAGTTCCAAGCAAGGTACCGTCCTCGTCTAGTATTACAGCGGCTCCATCCTCAACTTCCCAATGCGGTGGCATGTTCCTCTTCGTTTGCCGCTTAAGTTTGACCGAAAACGGTACGAATGGCTGGTGAGCGGACAAAGCGTCTTCAAATGCCGTATAGCTGTGGGTGTATAGGCAGTCACTCGCTAGCGCCCAGAGGGCGAACGGCACGTCCATTGGCGGCTGTCCAGCTCCCTGCTGAGCCTTTGCCGCCGTTTTGCTCATTGACTTTTTAAAAAGTCCCATAAAGCTATTCACCGTCCTCGTATGATTCCGCGCGCTCGAGTAGCTCGTCGACCGTGATACCCATCGCGTGCGCGATCTTGTAAACAATGCTTGCCTTGGGATCTTTTATCTTCCCGCTGAAAATCTGGGAGACGTGGGCGTCGGATAACCCCGAAGCCCTGCAAACGTCGGCCTGCTTCATGCCGCGCTCGCCAAGATAGTCAATCAATGCGCGTGAGAGCTGCATTTGTAGCTCCTCTCCATCTAAAGACTGTACGAATAAATCCTAACAGAAATTAGGAAAACTTCAACATTCTATTGATTCCTAATCTGCATTAGGTTACTGTATCCAATGTACCTAATGCAGATTAGGAAGGAGGTACGGATGAACAGCCTTCAAGGACTGGTGGCGGCCCGAGTTGCGGAGCTGAACATTACTAAGCAGAGTCTTGCCGACGCTGTCGGGGTATCGCTCGTCACCTTCAACAAGAAGGTATGCGGCGAGTCTGACATCACCATCACAGAGGCACGAAAGCTCGCAAAGGCTATTGAGGTGAGCAGCGATGAAGTCTGCCGACTCGCGCCCTAGCGAAAGTAAGCCCAAGACCCCGCGCGAGATAGCGCTCGACACCATGTGCTCGACGCTTCGGGCGGCGTACCGGGAATGGGAGAGGAAGGAGGGGAGCAAGAGACAGTGAGGCAATGGTCGACACGTGAGATCCGGTACCTGAGGGAACACGCCGGCGACGGCGCCAAGGAGATAGCCAAGGCGCTCGGGCGGACTACCGAGGCCGTGAAGCTCCAGGCGAGGAAGTGCGGCATATCGCTCCGGCAGCGCTGGATGTGCCCGAAGTGCGGGCGCATGACGTTCAAGCCGCTGAATAAGGCGAACGGCTGGTGCGCGGAGTGCACGAAGGAGGGCCACGTGGCAGACCTCAGGGAGCAGGCTAGCGCGATGCGCGAAGAGGCTGCGAGGTCCAAGCGGAACGACCGCGAGCGGCAGAGGTGCTACAGCGCCAAGAGCCGCGCGAAAAAGTCCCAAAAATAAAGACCCTAAAAAGCACCCTAGCCCTGACCTGCGGAAACATCAGAAGGGAACACAAGATGTACACATACAAAGAAGCGAGCGCCCCCAGCTACCAACTTGTGAGCACTCGCCGAAACAGCCCCAGACATGAGGCTCAGACCATCATAGCACCCAAGTCATACCGACCGACCGTCCGCGAGCAGCTCGACTCCGATGCGTTCATGGCGGGGGCCATGGTCGGCTTCATCGCCGCCGCGGTCCTGTTCGCGGCGATCCTGACCGTCTTCGTCCTCCCGACGATGGACGGCGCGGTCCAGGCTGCCAAGGCCGCATGCGCTGCGGGGGCCGTCAATGCGTAACGACGAGAGATACCGCCAGAAGCCGATGAGCAACCAGCTCGAGATATTCGGCCTCGGCGCGGACGGCGAGCAGGACATGGCCGAGGCGCGCGCATGGATAGGCGAGCACCCGCGGGCGTGGGACTTCATGGTCGAGCAGGCCACCCGCCTCAACCGCAAGGGCTACGTCTCGATCAACTACCTCATCCACATGGTGCGCAACGAGCTGCACATCGGCGTGAAGAACAGCCTCGCGCCGAGCCTCGCCCGCATCATGGAGGCGCGCTACCCGCACCTGAGGCACGCATTCAACAAGCACCGCTCCAAGAGCGACGGGTTCATCGATGAGTAGGAGCAGGAGGACCGCCAAGGACGCGGGCACGAGGTTCGAGCGCCTGGTCGCCGACTACCTCGCCGGGAGGCTGGGGGCCGACATCGACAGGCAGGTCAAGACCGGCTCGCACGACACGGGCGACATCCGCGGCGTGTCGGTGGCCGGGCGGGGCATCGCAATCGAGTGCAAGGACTACCAGGGCAGGCACGAGCTGCCCAAGTGGCTGCGCGAGGCGGAAACCGAGCGCAGGAACCGCGGGGCCGACTACGGCGTGGTCGTCTGGAAGCGCCGCGGGACCGCCATCCCCGGCGAGCAGTTCGTGACCATGACATTGGAGACGTTCGCGGCGATGCTCGCGGGCGCAGACAGGGAGGAATAGCAATGGAGAGCACAAACATACCGGTGGAGATCGAGGCCAAGTTCAAGCAGGCCACCGTGCAGGGCGGCGTCGCCGTCCTGCAGTTCGAGGTCGACACGGAGGACAGCGCGGCGTTCGACGCCATCCGCAAGAGCGGCGAGGAGGTCTGGCTGTCCATCCAGAGTAAGCAGCCCCAGATCCTGTTCGTGAGCCACGACGGGGAGGTGACCGAGTGATGGAGGACTACAAGGGGATGTTCGCCGAGCTGGCCGACCTCGCCACGGAGGAGCAGGCGATGTTCACCATCTCGGTCATAACGAAGTCCGACGAGGCGTTCGACAAGTTCATGGACGCGCGCGAGAAGCTCGCCAAGTGGATCGTCGAGCACGCGGTGGTCATCGACGAGGCGCTAACCGAGAGGAAGTACAACCGGATGCTCAACGAGGAGGTCAGGTAATGGCTGGGGAGAACGGGGCCGAGGAGGTCGTCGCCGAGGTCATCGAGGAGCAGGAGGCGTCCGACCTCGTCGTCACGTACTCGCCGTCCGTCATCAGCGCCAACTTCGACGCGCTGGAGGCCCACGTCCGCGCGAAGGTCGCGGACCACGAGGGCGCCAAGTACGACCTGACCAAGGACGAGTCCATCAAGGAGGCCAAGAACGACCGCCTCTACCTCAACGGCCTGAAGAAAGAGATAGAGGAGCGCCGAAAGGCCGTGAAGCGCGAGTACAACAAGCCGCTCGCCGCCTTCGAGAAGCGCTGCAAGGAGATCACGTCCATCATCGACGGCGCGTCGGACGGCATCAAGGCGCAGCTCGACCAGGCCGAGGAGGACCGCAAGTCCCGCGCACGGGCCAAGCTCGAGGCCCACTACAGGGAGTTCGCGGAGCTGCTCGCGCCGGTCGTGCCGTATGAGCGCCTCCACGAGAAGCAATGGCTCAACAAGGGCTTCGGCGAGGTCAAGGCGAAGAAGGCGCTCGAGGCCAAGGTCTCGAAGCTCGCGGGCGACTGGGAGACGCTCAAGTCGCAGTTCGAGGGCGAGCCCTACTACGAGGAGGCCGAACGCGAGCTGTTCGCGACCCTCGACCTCGGCGCGGCCATCACCTCGGCACGCAAGGCGGCGGAGGAGGCCGCACGCATCGCCGAGCTGAAGGCGGCGATGGAGCCCGAACCCGAGCCGGAGCCGGAGCCGGAACCCGAGCCGAAGTCGGCGCCCGCCGGCAACTGGTACCCGGGCGGCTCCCCGATGCAGGAAATCGGCGAGCGCATCGGACCGGAACCCGTACTCCGTCCGGCACCGCGCCCCTCGACAGCCCCGCAGCCGAGCGCCGCGACCCCGTGCGTGATGGTCATCGACTCGGCGACGACCGAGCAGATGCAGTCCATCGGGCGTTTCGCCGGGAGCATCGGCGTGAGCGGAGTGTTCAAGCGCGGCACGCTTCAGCAAGTCTACGAGCGCACGGTCCGTTAGGAGCTATGAATGGCAGACGAGAAGCACATCACCATCACCGAGGCCGTCGCCAAGGTCCAGCGCTCCGTGGTGGTGCCGAAGGCCCGCTACAACGCCTACGCGAAGTTCAGCTACCGGTCATTCGAGGACATCGTTGCGGCGCTCAAGGAGCCGTGCAAGGACGCCGGCGTGGCCTTCACGCTCAGCGACGAGATCGAGCACATCGGCGAGAGGTACTACGTCAAGGCGACCTGCCGCATCTTCTTCGAGGACGGGAGCGGCGACACCATGGAGGTGAGCGCCTGCGCCAGGGAGGACGAGCACAAGAAGGGCTCCGACGACGCGCAGGTAACCGGCATGGCGTCGAGCTACGCACGCAAGTACGCACTCTGCGGCGCGTTCGCCATCGACGGACAGAGCGACCCGGACTCCCTCACGGACGGTCCCGAGAAGGAGCCCCCGGCGCAGGGGCCGTTCATCGCTAAGTGCAAGGCCTGCGGCACGAGCTACCAGTTCGAGAGCCGTGAGCAGTACGAGGCGTTCATCCAGAACCCCGGTTGCTGCGCCACGCCGACGTGGAAAGTCGTATAGGCCATGCAAGACCTGTACGGCCAGCGCGAGCAGCTGTTCGACCAGCTCATGCAGGAGCTTGAAGCCCTGCGCAGGACGGGCCAGCAGTACGCCGAGAACGAGGCCGAGTACCGCAAGGCGCTGCGCATAGCCATCTTGGAGGAGCGTTCCAAGGGCACGCCGGTCACCGTGATTAGCGACCTGTGCCGGGGACGCCCCGACATAGCCGAAAAGAAGCAGCTACGCGACTGCGCTGAAGCGCTCTACAAGGCCTCGAGCGAGGCAATCATGGCAATCAAGTTGAGGATCAAGACCGTTGACGCCGACATCCAGAGGACGTGGACGAGCGGCGGAGAGGAGACATACAGATGAGCATCAACAGAGTGGTCGTGTCGGGCAATCTGACCCGAGACCCCGAGCTGCGAGTGACCCCGGGCGGCACGCAGGTGCTGGGCTTCGGCGTGGCCGTCAACGACCGCCGCCGCAACCAGCAGACGGGGGAGTGGGAGGACTACCCCAACTTCATCGACTGCACCATGTTCGGCAACCGCGCCGAGGCGCTCTCGCGCATCCTTCGCAAGGGCATGAAGGTCGCCATCGAGGGGAAGCTGCGCTACAGCTCCTGGGAGGACAAGAATGGGGGCGGCAGGCGCTCGAAGGTCGAGATCATCCCCGACGAGGTCGTCCTCATGAGCCAGAACCCCAACGGCCAGCAGGCCCCGCAGCAGTACGCGCCGCAGGGATACCAGCAGCAGTACGCGCCCCAGCAGGCACCGCGGGCATATGCACCGCAACCGGCGCCCCAGCAGCCCGCGCCGCAATGGAACGCCCAGCAGGCCTACCAGCAGGCCCCGCAGGCGGCTCCGCAGCGGCCCCAGCAGGTACCGCAGGCCGCGCCGCAGCCGGCGCCCGCCCAGCAGCAGCTGGACGTGTACGACGAAGACATCCCGTTTTAGCGGCGAGGGGATGCAGATCCTAGATTCCCTGGTCGACGGGCCGCTCCTTCTCGGGAACCGTAGGGAGGGCGACGAGCTGATAGGCATGATCGTCCGGTACCTGCGCACTGGGGAGGTGCCGGAACCGCGCACGGACAGCCAGAGGGCCATCCTCGCCGCCGTGCGGCCCGTCATGGAGACCTCCCGCTCACGCATCGTGGCGGGGAGCAACGGGGGAAGCAAACAGCCAAGCAACGATGCAAGCAAACAGCCAAGCAAACAGCCAAGCAAACAGCCAGGCAAACAGCCAGGCAAAGCGGCAAGCAAACCGGAAAGCAAAACGGAAAGCAAAGCCGCAAGCAAACGACCAAGCGAAGAGGAAGAGGAAGAGGAAGTAGGAATTACGGAGAAAGGGAAGGGGAAACGGGCGCGTTTCCGCGCCCCCTCTCCCGCGGATGTCCGTGAGTACGCGGCGGCCTACGCCGAGTCCAGGGGCATCGCCCTCGGCTCCGTCGACTTCGACCCCGACTACTTCGTCGACTACTACGAGTCCAAGGACTGGAAGGTCGGCAAGGCCCCGATGAAGGACTGGAAGGCCACGGTGCGCAACTGGCTGAGGTCCTCGAAACCGAGGGGAAAGGAGGTATCGGGCGATGACTACAGCGTCTACGACTAGTCCGAAGTTCCGCATCTGCCCGCACTGCGGCAAGGTGCTCCAGGCGAGGTACACCGACGCGCTCGCCGAGGCCACGGGCATCAGAATGTTCTGCGGCTACGAGGAGTGCGACTGCGCCGGGGCAGAGGCCGACAGGCGCGAGGTCGAGGAGCGCGCAGCCCGCAAGGCGGCGGAGGACAGGGCCGAGGCCCTGAGGCGCCGCTACCTGCGCGCCGGCGTCCCGGAGCGCTACCTATCGCTCGACCACGTCAAGGCGGGGGTGCTCGCCGACAAGATGGGCCGCGGGAAGTGGCTCTACCTCTGGGGCGACGTCGGAACCCGCAAGACCACCTGCGCGGCGGCTATCGCCAGACGCCTCGCCGACTCCGGCTCGCAGGTCCTGATGGTGCCGATGTACCGCATCCTCGACGAGATCCAGCGCAGCTTCCACGACGGTGGCGACCCGCTGAAGCGCTACTGCGAGGCCGGGTACCTCATCGTCGACGACCTGGGCAAGCGCAGGCCGACGGGCTTCGTGCTCGACAGCCTGTTCCAGCTCGTCGACAGGCGCTACTCGGCGATGCTGCCGACCTGCGTCACGACGCAGTACCGCCCGGGCGAGCTTGTCCGAAGGCTCGCCGAGCAGGGCGACCCGGACACCGCCAAGGCCATCGTGTCCAGGCTCCGCCACGGCGCCGAGGTCGTGGAGTTCACCGGCCCGGACGGGAGGCTCTCATGATCCTCGACGCGGGCCTGCTGAGGGGATGGCCGAAGGAGCGCGCCGAGCTGTACGGCAAGCCCCACCTCGGGGCGAGGTACACGCACGATACGGCATACGAGCCGACGCAGGCCCGGTGCGCGGTATGCGGCAGGCGCGCCTCCAACTGCCACCACGTCGCCCGCAGGTCGTGGGGGAAGACGTTCAGGCTCGTCACGCCCAACGGGGTGTGGGAGCTGCGCAGCCCGCTGTTCGCCCTGTGCGGCTCCGGCACGACCGGGTGCCACGGGAAGTTCCACGACGGCGGCCTCAGGGCCGAGTGGGTATGGCGCACCGGGGCGGCCGAGGAGGCATGGTGGTCCGGCACGCTGCTCAGGGAGTACCCGCCGCACAGCCCCGACCTCTACATGTTCGGCTACTGGGCCATCACCGACCGATACGGCAACGAAATCATCCGAGAGGTGAAATGACGATGGAGATCACCAACTGCGAGCAGTACGTGCTCGCCAAGCTCGACTACGAGCAGCGCCGCAACGAGCGCCTCGTGGCCGAGAACAACAAGCTGGCCAAGCAGCTCGACGCCATGACAAAGATGGCCAACGGCTACCGACATATCATCAACCGGCCCAAGACGCCCATCGAGGCGCTCGCGGACGGGGTCATGCGCGAGGAGATGCTGACCCGCTTCACCTACGCCGAGGTCACGGACGTCAAGAGCGCGTTCAGCGGAAGGCTGCTCGGCTTCGACGAATGGTGCCACGATGCGATGCGATATGTGGCGCTGGCGGACGGCGTCGGCGAGGAGGAGTTCACCCGGTTCATGCGCCGGGACCTCAAGAAGATCTACGACAAGAAGGTGGCCAAGAGTGCCGAGTAGAGGCCGCCGTGCCCGACAAGAGCGGCAGGGCGGGCCGATGAATGACGAGAGGGCCGTCGCCGCGGCCATCCACGCCGGGCTCCAGAGCGACGACGTGACCGACCTGTACACGGGCGACTGCAGGGGCTGCGGCGAGTGCTGCTCGCGCTTTCTGCCCGTGAGCCCGTTCGACCGGGTGCGGCTCGAGGCGTACGTGCGCCGGAACGGAATCGAGCCCGCCGAGCCCAGGGCGGAGTACGACCTGCTGTGCCCTTACCTCACGGACGGGCGCGAGTGCGCGGTCTACGCCGCGCGGCCCGAGATCTGCCGGGCGTACCGGTGCGACAGGCACAAGAGGGGCGAGCTGGGCATGTTCTTCGGCGCGGAGTGCGCCGAGGTGACCGACATGCGCGCGCTCGCGGAATCCATGGCCGGCGATGTCTATGAATGCGAATAGGAACCGAATGAAAGGAATACCGATGACCGACGAGAAGAAGACCGGCGAGACGTTTGAGGCGCCATACCCCGGGACGCTTAGCTGGGCGGCGACGCAGTTGCTGGAGGCAATCGGCGATGCCGCGGAGGCCGTCGCCGAGATGCTGTGGGAGAGCATCTCCCGCGTGTTCCGAGACGCCTGCCGTCTCATGAGGAAGCTCGCGAAGGCGCTCGACCCGAAGTGGCAGCGCCGCCGCCATCGCGCACTCGCCCGCTCGCGCCGCAACAACCTGTACCTGAAGAGCATCGGGAGGTGCCGGTGATGGGCGGCAAGTACAGGAAGGAGCAGGGGAATGGCTAGGAACGTCTACGGCGGCTACTGCCGCGAGTGCGGCAGGTGGACGCCTCCGGGCTTCGGGCACTTCGAGCGCTACCGGGGCGGATGGCGCGTCCACTGTGTCGAGTGCGCGAGCGGTCGGAAGCTGCCGCCCGAGGGAGACCAGGCGGCGCGGGACATGCGGCGCCACGTCAGGAACATGGTGAACGACGGAAGGTACGGGAAGAGGGGATACAGATGACGGGAGACGAGAGGCCGGACATCTACGCGGACGGGCTCCTGGAGGAGCGCTGCGAGAACTGCCTGCACTGCGGCGCGACGGTGCTGCGCACCATCCACGGCGTGGAGCGCACGGAGTACGAGTGCGAGCGGCGCCCGGAGTTCGTTCACAGGACGCAGGCGGAGGCCGTATGCAACTACTGGGAGGCGCGATGAGCGGATGGGACGAGTTCGGCTGCGAGCAAGACATGGCCGCGGCGAGGGCCGTCGGCTACCTCGAGGGCATGTACGACGTGGCCGTCGTCAGGAAGTGGGTGGCGTAGATGCGAGTTCTTATCGCCTGCGAGGAGTCGCAGCGCGTGGCGCTTGAGTTCAGGAAGATGGGACACGAGGCTTACAGCTGCGACCTTGAGGAAGCGGGGGGGGGTCACGACCTCATGCACCTCAACGTCGACGCCCTCCAGATGCTCAAGCTCAAGTGGGACCTGGTGATCGCGCACCCGCCATGCACGTATCTCACCGTCACCGGCAACCGCTGGTTCGACGAGGGAAAGTACGGCGACAGAGCGCGCGAGCGCAAGGCTAACCGTGAGGCCGCCGTCGAGTTCTTCATGGCGTTCGCCAAGTGCAATGCGCCGCACGTCGCAATCGAGAACCCCGTCGGCTGCATGAGCACAAGATGGCGCAAACCGGACCAAATCGTGCAGCCGTACATGTTCGGCGACCCGTTCGAAAAGAAGACGTGCCTGTGGCTGAAGGGGCTCGAGCCGCTCAAGCCGACTGATGAGGTCGAGCCTGAGCCGCGCAAGGTCTTCAAGTCAGGCAACTCCATGCCGGCATGGTACGCGGACGCCTGGCATCTGCCGCCACACGAACGTGCCAAGGTTCGCAGCCGCACGTTCCCGGGCATCGCAAAGGCGATGGCCAACCAGTGGTGCGAGCAGATCGGGATGGAGGGCGTATAACGCCAGATAAGGAGGAATGATGATTCAACTGCCAAAGGATGCCGAGGGTCGAGAGATTCCGCTAGATACCAAGGTGTTGTACGGCAGCGGCGGCACGGCCCGAAACATCGTGTACTGGGTGTACACGGTCGATTCCGACCTCGAGAAAGAGTGGGGGAACTGCTGGCGCGCGGTCACGGACGCGGGCAGGAAACTCGACCCCGGGCTCATGTACCTCACCGAACCCGACAGCTGGGAGAAGCTGGAAGAGGACTTAGATAGGTGCATTAAGGCAGACAGCCTTTGCGCGTACAGCCCGTCAGAAGAATGTTCCACGTGCGTCCTGCCAAGGGACAGTCAATGCAATTGCGATTCGTTTGCACTCGAGGCCATCAAGGAGCGCATCCGCAAGCTGAGGGGTGAGGACTGATGTGCGTCTACTGCGAGAAGCCGCGTAACGACATGAGCCTACAGGCCGACCGTTTCTTCCACAAAGACAAGTCCATGCGCATTAAAGAGACGGCGCCCGGCATGTTCCGAATCGCCGCCGTGTTCGGGGAAGATGAGCCGAGCTACATGGAGTCGGAGCGCATTAGCTACTGTCCTTTTTGCGGTCGGTTACTAAGGAGTGAGGACGAATGACGACACATCGACTCAAGGTTTTTATCAAATACGCCGACGCAATCATGAACGGCACCAAGACGTTCGAGGTCCGCAAGAATGACCGCAACTTCAAGGTCGGCGACAAGATTGTATTCGACGTAGTCACGAACGAAGGCTATGCCGTCGGGGCGGCGGCAAGGCACCCGCTCAACGGGACGACCTACCGAATCGACTACATCCTCGACGACTTCGAGGGCCTCGCGCAGAAGTACGTCGCCTTTAGCATATCGAGGGAGGGATGATGGCAATTATCGAAATGCCAAAGGGCGTGACCCCATCAATGATCCCCGAGTATGCAACGCCTAACGAATGGGCCGAGGCTTTCAACGTGAGCCTGAGGACCGTCTACAGGATGTGTAAGGACGGAGAGCTAATGACCGTGAGGACGCCCGGCAGCATCCGCATCTGCCGCGACATGTCCTTTGTACTGCTGGGGCTAGATAGGTGATAGCAATGGCGAATATCGAGTTACCAAAAGATGCCGAGGGCCGCGAGATTCCGCTGGACACCAAGATCTTGTACAACGAGGACGGCAAGTGTTTTAAGGTCAACCGCTTTACCTATTCTGTGGTACAGACGATACCCGGCCTAAAGTGGGGCGTCGTGTTCATGGATTGCCGATACGACTATTGCAGCTCCTTCTACCTCACGCCACCGGAATCGCCCGACACTTGGGAGGAGCTGGAAGAGGACTTGGGCAGGGGCGCGGACGCACTGAATTACGAAGCCTGCGCCTATTTTGGCATGAGTGCGTGCAACTGCACATCGTGCATCGCCGACAAAGGCGGAACCTGCGAAAGGGTTGCCATGCGCGACATTCTCACCCGCATCCGCAAGCTGAGGGGTGAGGGCGAATGATTGCCGATGAAAAGCGCCGTAAAGTGGCACATACCTTACGTCAAATCAATAACGTTGTTGATGATGAGCCCATGAGCCATACGATTGCACACGAAGCAACAATACTCGGCATGATCCGTGACGCCATCATTGGCCTCGACGGCAATGTATTCCAACGACTCGCCGATCTAATCGACCGCCCGGTATACAGGCCTGTTATACCGAACGCAATGGAGGGCTATGTGTTTTGCCCGAGGTGCGGCGCGGAAATCGGCGAGTACGGCGTACCGAACTATTGTCACGCATGTGGGTTGGCGATCTCGAATGGAAAGGTGGTAGAGCGATGCTCGTAATCGAGAAGAAGGACGTGCCCGAGGGCTGCACGACATGCCTGTACTACCGCTTCAACGGGTGCGCCAACGCCGACCGCCAGAAGGACTGGATGCACTACCGCGTGTGGAAGGGCCTCGAGCAGTGCCCGAGCTGGTGGCTCGACCAAAACCGATTCGAGAGGGCGTGACGCTATGGCGACCGAGTACGTTCTGGACGCCGACAAGATCGCCCATTGGCGCATCGACAACAACGTCCCGCTGAAGCAGCTGGCGCGCGCCGCCGGGGTGAACCTCAGCAGCCTGAGCCACGCCATCCGCGGCGGCAGGGAAGTGAAGATGAACCTGCTGCTCAATCTGGCGAATGCGATGGGCGAAGACCCGCGGGACATCGTGAAGCCCAAAGCACTTGCAAGTCAGGAGACAAAATGAGATTCGAGATCATTGAGCGCCACATCATCGACGTGCCGGACAGCGAGCTCACGGACGACGAGCGCCCCCTGGGCAAGATGACGCTCGCTGAGGTTCTCGACGTCATCGCGGAGAACCCGCACAGGTTCATCGAACAGTACGAGATGTACCACGAGGAGGTGATTCGCCTTGGGGGCAAGCTGTGAGCCGGGCTACAACCTCCCGGACGGATGCACCGACGCGGCAATCGACAGGCACTTCGGCGAGGGCAAGCCCACGTGCGCCGAGTGCACCAAGATGTACGAGTGCTGCTGCGACTACGGCATCTGCGAGATAGAGTTCGACGACGCCTTCCGGGAGAAGTTCGACGGGGCGGACGCGGAGCCGGGCGACGTCGCCTACTGGGCGCTCCCGTGGATAGCGGACCACATGAGGGACATGCAGGAGGAAGCGTGCGACATGTTCTGTGGCTGATGCCGCTGGCGGCGCTCACCGCGCTGCTGGCGTGGGCGGCGAGGTCCGCATGGGCGCTCGCCGTGGTTTTGACCGTTCTCGTGCGCATGGCGTGCGGGTGAGATTGGAGGATTGAATGGACGGGATCGTAAGGCTGGCCGGCAAGCTCATCGGGTGCCTCATCGTGACGGCACTCGTGCTGCTGTGCGCCGCCGCCGTCGTGTGGTGCTGGCAGGTGCTCGCGGGGCTGGTCGCATGAGCGCCGGCGAGAGGGTGGCGCAGCAGCTCCGCGACGCCGCGGCCCTGCTGGAGTCAATGGCGGACGACGTGGCGGGGGACATCGACGAGAGGTTCGTGCTGCCTCCCATAACGCTCACCATCAAGATAGGAAGCACCGACGAGACCCCGACCCTGTCGGTGAAGAAGGACTACCTCGCGAGGAAGCGCCTGGCATGACGTGGAGCTCCAACGGCAACGCCGAGCGCAAGCTCAAGGCGAGGCTCCGCGCCGAGGGCAGGCCGTGCCACATATGCGGCCAGCCCATAGACTACAGCCTGCCGCCCGGCACGCCGTGGAGCTTCGAGGCCGACCACGTGGTGCCGAGGGCGAGGGGCGGCGCGGTGCTGGACTACGCGAACCTCGACGCGGCGCACCGCATCTGCAACCAGAGGAAGGGCAAGCACATGCCGGGCGACGCGAGGCCCGTCGAGATAAGGCGCACGAGGCTGTTCTGAACGTTATGGACAACTGAATAGGCGAGGCTGAAAAGCCTAATTGGAGGCGCGGTCGTTTGCTCGGCTGCGCCTCACTGCTTTTCTGGGGCGCTGAGCCGCAGATGGCGGGGGCATCGCCCCTCCCCGGGGGTGCACGGACACCCATCGCTGCCAGTGCCGATTTCCCCCCGCCCCATGGCCCCAGGGCGGGGGTAGGCCGCGAATCTCACCCGCATCGCACAATGCGGGCACGAGAAAGGAGGCCGTGATGCCGGAGATGCCGGAATCGGTCGCATCCGACGACTATCAATCGCAGATCTGGGCGAGCGTCACCGCATCGGGGCGCTTCTCCGACGAGGACGCGCCGAACATCGCGCTGCTGTGCTACTGGCACGCCGTGGCGAAGGCCGCGGAGGATGCCATGAGCAAGGGCAAGTCCGTGAAGGTGCTCGACCCCGTCGGCTACAAGTCCATCAAGGCGAAGAACGGCAGGCACGCCATCATGGAGCGCCCGCACCCCGCCGTGTCCGTGCTCAAGCAGGCGACCGCCGAGATACGCGCGCTCAACGAGCTGCTCGGGCTGTCGCGCAAGGCAGTGCCCATCCAGGTGCAGCAGGCGCGTCCGCAGAGCGAGGGCGCTAGGGTGTTGAGCCTGATGTTTGCCGACCGCGAGCGCAAGGCCAAGGCGGCGGGCGCCTGATGGAGCCCAGGCAGACGCCGACATACGAGGCTAACGTCCCGGAGGATCTCAGCGGCGACGGCGAGATGGCCTGCGAGCTCGCGACCGCGTACTTCGGCGACCCGCTCCCGTGGCAGCCGCACCTGCTCGACGCGATGCTGGCCCGCGACGTGCGCGACAAGTACCTGCTGCGCACGCTGGGCATCTCCATCCCGCGCCAGAACGGAAAGAGCTGGGTCGTGCGCGCCAGGTGCTTCTACGGCGCGCTCAACGGCGAGAAGATCCTGTACACCTGCCAGCACGGCGACACCTCCGACCAGATGTTCCAGGAGCTGTCCCAGCCGTTCGAGGACGAGGACAACGAGGAGCTGCACGACCTGCTGCTCGCCGTGCGCAAGACCAACGGCCAGCAGGCCATCAGGCTCAGGAACGGCGGCCTCATCCGCTTCACGACGCGCACCGACTCGCTCGCGCGAGGCAAGACCTACGACGTGCTCATCTACGACGAGGCGCAGGAGCTGACCGAGAAGCAGCAGGCGGCATCGCTGCCCGCCATCTCCGCCAGCGCCACACACAACCCGCAGACCATCTACCTCGGAACGCCGCCAGGCCCCGACAACGTCGGCACGGTGTTCCGCGACCTCCACGACGGCGTCCACGGCGGCAAGTCCGATATGGCGTGGATAGAGTGGGGCGCGGACGAGATAGGCGACGTCCACGACGAGTCCCGCTGGTACGAGTACAACCCGTCCATGGGCACCGTGCTCAACTACGAGGCAGTCAAGGGCGAGTCCGAGCAGATGCAGCCGGACGTGTTCGCGCGCGAGCGCCTCGGATGGTGGGCGAAGACGGGAGGCTCGCTCCTCTACGCCCTGTCCTCCAAGAAGTGGGACGGGTGCCGACGCGACTCAGCGCCCACTGGCGGAAAGCTCGCCTTCGGCGTGAAGTTCTCCGTGGACGGCTCCCGCGCCGCGGTGTCCTGGGCGCTCGCCGACAGGGACGGACCGTCCTACGTCGAGCTGTACGACGTGATGGGCGCTTCGGGCGGAACGGTCGCGATCTCGGACATGCTTCTGCGCAACCGAGACGAGATCGCGTGCGTCTGCATCGACGGCAAGTCCGGAGCGGACGCGCTCAAGCGGCGGATGCTCGACGGCGGCTTCAGCAAGTGCGCACTCGAGATGGGAACCCCGGCAATCGTGCAGGCTGCGGCGTCGATGCTCAAAGACGAGGTCGACTCGGGCACGCTGTCGCACATCGAGTCGCCGGCGCTCGACGACTCGGCGCGCAAGTCGCTCAAGCGCGACATCGGCAGGGACGGCTGGGGCTTCGCGGACGGCCCCGACTCCATCGCAGCCCCCATCGAGTCCGCATCGCTCGCCCTCTGGGCGGCTAGAACAACGAAACGAGACCCGCGTAGGGAACAGGAGGCCAGCTTCTGATGGCAGCAGTGAACATGGAACTGGCGGGGCAGGTAGCATCCGCCGCAGGCTTGGAGCCGGGGGACGCGGCGCTCGTCCGCGAGCTCATGACCGTCTGGCGCGAGCACAGAACGAGCAACCTCGAGCGCGAGGACTACTACCTCGGTCACGTGTCGGTGAAGGACCTCGGCATCGCCATGCCGGCGAGCCTCGCCAAGAAGATCAACCCGCGCGTGGACTGGCCCCGCAAGGCCGTGCATGCACTCGCCGACCGCTCCATCTTCAACGGTTACACGTGCGCGGACGAGCAGACGAGCAAGGCCCTCCGCGCCATCTGCGAGTCGAACCAGCTGGAGCGCCTCTACCGCAAGAACCTCATCGGCGAGCTGAAGCACTGCTGCGGCTTCTGGACCGTGACGGACGGCGGCGGCTACCCGGTCATCTCGGCATACCCCGCCACCGCGGCGGCGGCGCTCTGGGACGACGCTCGCAAGGCCATCAGGGCGGGCCTCGTCGTGGCTGAGTCCCAGAAGATGCCCGGCGACACCGAGCGCGTGCCGACCGTGGTGCACCTGCTCACAGACGACAGCCTCGTGGTGCTCACGCGCGACGGCGGCTCGTGGGTAGCCGAGTACCGCGAGCACTCGATGGGGCGCTGCCTCATGGAACCGATGGCACATGGCGCGACGCTCGAGCGCCCCTTCGGCACCTCGCGCATCAGCCGCTCCGTCATGAGCATCACCGACGACGCCATCCGGCAGCGCGCCCGAATGGAGGTCGCCGCCGAGGCCGCGACCCTTCCACAGACGTGGCTCTTGGGCACCTACAAGAAGATGCTCAACGACGGCAACAAGTACGATGCCTCGATGGGCGCGGTCAACGAGATAACGAAAGACCCGGACGGCGACAAGCCGACGGTCTGGCAGTCCGCGCAGCTGCAGATGGCCCCGCTTACCGAGTACCTGCGCCAGCTCGCCTGCCAGATGTCCGCCGTGACCAACGTGCCGGTGAGCTTCTTCGGCGTGTCCAACGACAACCCGTCCTCCTCGGACGCCATCGCCGCGTCCCTGGAGCCCCTGGTCATCGACGCCAAAAACCTCAACCGCGACAACGGCACGGCGCTGCGCAACGTGGCCTACATGGCCCTCGCAGTGGCGAACGGCACCGACTTCGCGACCGAGCGCGACGCTGGCCACGAGATAAACCCGCGGTTCCTCAGCCCGGCGTACCCGTCCACGGTGAGCCTGTCCGACGCGCTGCTCAAGCAGGTGCAGGCGCTCCCGAAGCTCGCCAACTCCACGGTCGCCTACGAGATGCTCGACTACACGGACGAGCAGATCCAGCGCATCGAGTCGGATGCCAAGAAGGCGCAGGCGAGCGCGGCTATCGCATCGCTGTTCGAGCCGAAGGAGGGCGAGAATGGCGGCGGTGCCGACTAGCCTGCTGGACGAGCTGACCGATGAGGTGAACGCGCTGTCGGAAGATGCCCAGGCGAAGGTGAGGCCGGCGCTCGAGTCCCTGTTGTCGAGCTGGGAGCGCGGCGGTGGCGGCGATGTCGCCGCTCTCCGCGAGAGGGCGTACGAGACGATCGAGGCGGTGCTCGGGTACTACGCCGACACGTGCGTCGCCGCCAGGGCAGCCGAATACTACGACGCGGTCAGGGCGTCGCAGGGCTTCCCCGGGAAGTATCGGGCGGTCGCCGAGTCCATGCGAGACCCGGACGCCACGCTCGGCGCGGTGAGGTATTTCATCGGCAAGGTCGTCGAGGGTGCCCCCGAGGTGTTCGTCTCTCGGTGCGTCACGAGGGTCGACGAGGAGATCAGGCGCGCCGCCAACAAGTGCGTCGCCCACAACGCGCGCAAAGACCCGGCGAAGCCGTGGTACGGCCGCGTTCCCCGAGGCGAGACGTGCGGGTTCTGCCTCATGCTCGCGTCGTTCGGCTTCTACGCCAAGACCGAGGAGGCGGCCGAGCACTCGCACGCGCACTGCGACTGCCGAATCGTTCCCGGCTTCGACGGGGTGACGACGGTCAAGGGGTACGACCCTGACGGGATGTACGAGAGGTATAACGACTGCCTGGCCGCGCTCGGAGGCCGCGACGGCATCGCCTCCGATTGGTACGCAATGCCGGAGGACGAACGCGAAACGCTCGTGAGACGACACGGCAACAAGGAGGGGGAGGCGTACACCGCCTACCTCAACAACCGCGTCGCATCCGAGATAGAGCTGCGCGACCCGTCTTGGTACGCCGGCGGCGAGCATAAGGGCATAACGTTCACGGACGATGCGGTGAGACGCGACAAGGTGAAGAGATGGAGGGTAGACCCCGGAGAGAGGAGAACCGCAGAGAAGCTGGCGGCACTGGGCTACAAGACCGAGTTCTGGGAAGACGAGGTGCACCTGAAGAGCGAGAACGCACAAGGGAAAACGACCGTAAGCCGCGCCGACCTGTCCACAGGCATCGAAATCAAGACCGTGTACACGTCGAAATCGGAGAACACGTTCAAGTCGCACATGAAGTCCGTGGCCAACAAGAGCGGAGTGCGGTTCGCCGTCTTCGACGTCAGTGAGAACAAGTCGGTCACCGACAGCCAAGCCGAAGCGTGGATACGCAAGTACATGAAGAGGTACGGAATCTCTGAGGTGCGGGTGCTCGGGCACGACGGGTCGCTCCAAACGATAAAAAAATAGGCGGGAGCTGCATGTCTCAATAGGTGAGTCAAACAGCTTCCGCCTAACCTCATCATACCGCATGGCCGCCCACGGGCGGCTTTTTTCATGCCGAAAAACGTCAAACAGGCCAAATCTCACGCCCGTAGGACACTGCCGCGCGACAGGGCCGCACGGCCCGAAACGCACATCTAAGGGGTTCGGCCGCACGGCCGGCTCAACGGGCCGCACGGTCCGGGAAAGGACGCGACATGGCAGGAGAGACCAGCACGGAGCCCACGGGCGGTACGGAGCCGACCGGGGGCGAGGAGCCCGACTACAAGGCGCTCTACGAGGCCGAGAAGGCGCACTCCCGCAAGTGGGAGAAGCAGGCCAAGGCCAACAAGGGCGCGGCGAGTGCACTCGACGAGGCCAACCAGGCGAAGAAGACCGCCGACGAGAAGGTCGCGGAGCTCGAGAAGCGACTCGACGCCAAGGAGAAGGCCGAGGCGCGAGCCAAGATCGCCGCCAAGGTCGCGCAGGAGAAGGGAGTCCCCGCCGAGCTCATCGTCGGCGAGGACGAGGAGAGCATGGCCGCATGGTGCGACAAGATGCTCGCCGCCTTCAAGACAAAGCCCGCGCCACGAGTGGAGAAGCCCGGCAGCTTCGACAAGGGCGGCAAGGGCGGGGACGAGGCGCTGCGAGACTTCGCCAAGCGCCTCCTGAAGTAAGCCAAACCCGAAGAAAGGCACAGAAATGGCTGCAAACGACACCAAGAAAATCAAGCTGCCGTCCAGCGTGGTCTCCACCATCATCGGCAAGGTGAAGGACACCTCCACCGTCGCCACGCTGAGCCCCAGCACGCCGCAGAAGTTCGCCGACACGACCTATCTCGTGTTCAACCCGACCGCCGAGGCCGAGGTCATCGCCGAGGGCGGCAATAAGTCCGGCTCCGAGATCTCCACAACGCCCATTGTCGCAAAGCGCGCAAAGATCGTCACGACCACGCGTGTCTCCGATGAGCTGAAGTGGGCCGACGAGGACAACCAGCTGGAGATCATCTCCAACATCATCGCCGACCAGACCGCCGCCGCGGGCCGCGCTTTGGACTACGTCCTCTACCACGCCATCAACCCCAAGACCGGCCTCGCGCTCACTGGCTACACCGCCCTGACCGCGGACGAGAACGTCCACAGCGTCACCAAGACCGACTCCCCGGTCGACGACATCGACTCGCTCTCCGACGCGCTGCTCGACTACGGCATCAACGGCATCGCCATGAGCCGCCAGTTCGCCTCCGAGCTGCGCAAGCTGCGTGTGCCCGCCACCGGGCAGCGCCTGTACCCCGAGGTGCCGCTGTCCCTCAACGTGGGCAACCTCGACGGCATCCCCGCATCCGTGTCCGGCACCGTGAACGGCCGTCTCGCCAAGACCCCGACCAAGGTCTCCGCGATCATGGGCGACTTCTGCGCCATCAAGTGGGGCATGGTCCGCGACATCACCGCCGAGGTCATCGAGTACGGCGACCCCGACAACACCGGCCAGGACCTGAAGGGCTACAACCAGATCGCCTACCGCACCGAGGCCGTCCTCGCCTACGCGGTACTCGACCCCAAGGCCTTCGCCGTCCTCAAGAGCGCCTAGGGGGTACCGAGATGGCTCAGCTAGTCCAGAAGTTCATCGTGGAGGACGCGGGCAAGGCGTCCAGCATCCTCCCGCAGCACGTGGCGCTCGTGTCCCCCGACGACAAGCCGCTCGTCGTGCCCAAGAAGGTCGCCAACCCCGGCGCCAGCCCGACCGTCGCAAAGGTCGTTCAGGCCCTCGTCGACGCCGGGATCATGGAGGCCGAGTAGCGATGGCCGCGCTCGCCAGCGTCGACGACTATAAGGCCCGCTACGGCGAGCCCGCGGACTCGGCACGCACCGAGGTGCTGCTGCAGGACGCATCCGACCTGATGCTCGCGGCATTCGAGGACCGAATCGGCGAGTACGCCGAGGGGGCGTGCCCGGCGTTCGACCGCGCCGCCCCCGCCGTGTGCTGCCTGCTCGTCAACCGCGTGCTCTCGGCACCGTCCGCGATGGCCGGCGCCACGCAGTACAGCCAGGGGGCCGGATGCTACACCGCATCGGTGACCTACGGCTCGGCGCTCGGCGAGATGTACCTAGGCAAGAGCGACCTCAGGCACCTCGGCCTCACCGGTCAGGCGCTCGGGTCGCTCACGCCGCTGGAGAGGGGAGGGGTGACCGAATGATGTGCCTCATCTCCGGCGAGACCGTGACCGTGCGCAATTCGGCCCAGTCATACGACGAGCTTGGCGAGCCTACCGGCGAGACGGTGTCCGAGGAGGCGGTCGACAACGTCGTGGTGTGCCCCGGCGCGACCGCCGACCTCGACTCGACGCGCCCGAACGGCGTGACGGTCGCCTACACGCTCTGCTTCCCGAAGGGCGCGGGCGTTGACCTCAAGGACGCGACGGTCACGGTGCGCGGCACCGACTACAAGGTGGTCGGCGACCCCAAGCGATACACCGCGGCCAATACGCCCGGCCCCTGGGACCTCACCTGCGAGGTGACCCGAATCGATGGCTAAGGCGAAGTGCGAGGTCAAGATCAAGTGGAAGGGCTGGAACCGCGGCGGATACGCCGAGGTCATGAACGGCGGGGGCGTGCAGGCCATGCTCACCGAGAAGGCCAACGCCGCCGCTGCCGCATGCAACTCCACGTTCACGCCGAAGTACGGCGAGAGCGGCTACAGCACCGCGACCATAGGCGGCTCGCTTGCGAGGGGCCGCGTCGTCTACACGGACAGCAAACACGCCAACGTGAGCGAGCGCAGGCATAACCGACTGCAATCGGCATTCGGAGGTGACTGATGGACATCGAGAGGGTGGTCGCCAAGCGACTCATGGACGCGACCGGAATTAAGTGCGTGCCCGACGTGCCGCGCGAGAGACCCGATGAGTTCGTCCAGGTCACCCTCGCCGCCACGAGCGCGACACGGTTCATCCAGTCCCCGCGCGTGCTCGCCACGTCGTGGGCGAAGACCCGCAGGCGCGCACGCGAGATAGCCGAGGCCGTCGAGCGGGCGTGCGCCGCCATCGAGGACGAGCCGAACGTGTTCTCGGCCGTTCCCGACGGCACGTACCGATGGGACGACCCCGACACGGGGACTCCCAGATACCAGACGAACATCAACCTGACAGTTTGCGAATAAGGAGCAATCATGGCAGAAAGCAACAAGAACAACGTCGCAAACGTTTCCAGCGCCAAGGGAGTAAAGGGCGGCTACATCTTCACCGCGCCAGTCGGCACCGCGCTACCGACGGACTTCAAGACGGCGCTCCCCGCTGCGTGGAAATGCCTCGGCTACATCAGCGAGGACGGCTATGTCGAGACGCTCGACACCGACTCCGAGGACATCAAGGACATGAACGGCGACCTCATGGCCTCGCCGCAGACCTCCCGCGTCGAGAGCGCACAGCTCACGCTCGCCGAGATCAAGGCCGCCACCCTCAAGGTCATGTACGGCTCCGGCAACGTCAAGGACGAGGGCGGCATGATCACGGTCAAGCACAACGGCGACTCCACTGAGACGTGGTCCGCCGTGCTCGATCTCGTGCTCAAGAACGGCCGCCGCTGGCGCAAGGTGGTGCCGCTCGCCCAGTCCTCCGAGCTTGACGACCTCACCCTCGCCGTGGGCGAGCTCGCCGCGCGCGCCCTCACGGTCAAGTACCTCACCGACGAGGACGGCAACACCTGCTACGACTACATCCAGTCCACCGAGACCGCGGAGGGCAAGTAATGACCGAGCTCACGTTCACCATCCCCGGTATCGACGGCGAGTTCACCGCCGACCTCGACGAGCTGCTCAGCTACAAGACGAACAAGCAGTTCGCCAAGAGCGAGACCGAGCCGGGCGGGATGTTCGAGGCCTTCGAGCGCGTCTTCGCGGGCCGTGACGAGGAGTACATGGAGCGCCTCGGCGGCTCCGTCGAGTCCACGGGCGTGCTCATGCAGGCCGCATTCGAGGCGGCGAAGGCAAAAAACTCCCAGGATTCGTCCTCGAGCTCGAAGGGCACCGCGCAGAAGTCGTAGCGGACTTCCGACAGTACTACGGCATCGACCTCCCGCTCGAGGGCGGACCGGACGACCTCCGGCGCGCCGCCCTCCTGTGGGAGCAGCTGCCGAAGGAGTCGAGGTGCGCGCGCCGCATGTACCCAGAGCTCAAGTGGAGCGAGGAGACGTACATGCTCTGGCGCATCGAGCATCAGCTCAGGAGCCTCGCGTGGGGGCTGAGCGACAAGAAGCACCGGCCGCCGCAGGAGCCGCAGCCGCTCAAGACGCCCGGGCAGCTCGCGGAGCTCAAGAGGCACCAGCGCAACGCCCTCGCGAACAGGGCGGAAATCGACGAGATTCTAGGATTAGGAGGACGGGATGGCGACTAGCGTAGGCTCGGCATGCATCACGCTCATGCCGTCCATGAAGGGCTTCGCCGGCAGCATCTGCTCGGAGTTCGGCGACACGGGCTCCAAGGCCGGAAAGTCATTCGGCGACTCGATGACCTCCGGCGTGGACGGCGGGGTCAAGCGCTCCAGCGGGCTGCTGAGCGGGCTCGGCACCGTCGCCAGGGGCGTGGGCACCGTCGCCGCGGCTGGCATGGGCGCGCTTACCACGGCGGTGACCGCAATCGGCGGCGCTGCGGTATCCGCATACGCCGACTACGAGCAGCTGGTCGGCGGCGTCGATACGCTCTTCGGCTCCGCGTCCGGCAAACTGCAGGGATACGCCGCGGAAGCGTACAAGACGTGCGGCATGAGCGCAAACCAATACATGACCCAGGCGACCAGCTTCGCCGCATCGCTCGTGAGCTCGTGCGGCGGCGACGTGGCGAAGGCCGCCGAGTCCGCCAACACGGCGATGGGCGACATGGCGGACAACGTCAACAAGATGGGCTCGGACATGGCCGACGTTCAGAACGCCTACCAAGGTTTTGCCAAGCAGAACTATACGATGCTGGACAACCTGAAGCTGGGCTACGGCGGCACGAAGTCCGAGATGGAGCGACTCATCGCGGACGCCAACAAGCTGCGCGCGGCGCAGGGCAAGACCGCCGGCCTCACCATCGACAGCTACGCCGACGTGGTCGAGGCTATCCACACCGTGCAGTCCGAGATGGGCATCACCGGCACGACCTCCAAGGAGGCAGCTACCACCATCTCCGGCTCCATCGGCATGGCCAAGGCATCATGGGAGAACTTCCTCACCGGTCTGGGCCGAGACGACGTGGACTTCTCGCAGCTCACCGAGCAGCTGCTCACGTCCGTCGGCGCCGTGGCCAAGAACATCGCGCCGCGCGTCGCGCAGATCGGGCAGGGCATCATCAAGGCGCTCCCTGCGGCGCTCTCCGGCATCGCGTCGGTGCTCACGCCCATCGTGTCCGAGGCGCTCGCCACGGCGTGGAACATCGCCGTCGGTGCGCTCGCCGGCATCGGTATCAAGCTGCCGAAGCTGGACTCCTCGCAGATCTGCTCGGCGCTGCAGGCCATCCTGGGCGTGGCCACGTCCGTCGGCAACGGCATCAAGGCGGCAATCGAGTTCATCGCGCCGCTCATCGCGCCAATCGGCACGGCGCTGCTCAACATCGCGCAGGCCGTGCTGCCGGTGCTCTCCACCGGCATACAGGTGGTGCTCGGCATCGTGCAGGCGCTGTCGCCGGTCATCGGCTTCCTGGTCGGTGTTATCGCGGACGTGATGACGACCGTTTCGCAGCTCGTCGCCATCGCCATGCCCGCCGTGCAGTCCGTGCTGTCCGCCGTGCTTGCGGCGATGCCGCTCATCCAGGGCGCGATTCAGGTGGCGATGGGCATCATCTCCGCCGTCTGGAACGCGGTCTGGCCGGTGATCTCCGCTGTCCTGACTGGCGTGATGGATGCAATCTCCACTGCCGTCCAGGTCGCGATGGCCGTGGTGCAGACAGTCATCTCCACGGTCACCGCCGCGATAAGCGGCGACTGGGATACGGTCTGGAACACCATCAAGTCGGTAGCCGAGCTCGTCTGGTCGCAGATTGAGTTCGCCGTGCGAGCGGCCATCGGGGTCGTCGAGTCCGTGATAACGTCCACGCTCGATGGAATCAGCTCGATTTGGTCAAGCGTGTGGGACACCGTCCGCGATTTCGCCGAGGTGGTCTGGGGACGCATCAAGCTCGCCGTCAACTCGGCGATAAATCAGGTCAGAGGCGTGATCAGCTCCGTGCTCAACAGCATCAGCTCCACATGGTCGAGCATGTGGGGGAGCATCAAGAGCGCCTGCTCGTCCATCTGGGAGGGCATCAAGAGCGCAGCGTCCAACGGAATCAACTCCGTCTACAGGACCGTCACGAGCATCAAGGGCAAGATCACCGGATTCTTCTCGGGTGCGCGCAACTGGCTCTTCAACTCCGGCAAGTCGATACTCAACGGCCTGAAGGACGGCATCATGTCCGCTATCGGCTCGGTGACCTCGGCGGTCTCCGGAGCAGTATCCAGAATCCGCTCCTTCTTCCCGTTCTCGCCGGCAAAGGTCGGCCCGTTCTCCGGGCACGGCTACACGACCTTCTCGGGCAAGGCTCTCATGCAGGGCTGGGCGCAGGGCATCGGCTCCGGCACCGGCACCGTGGTCTCCGCCATCAGCGGCGCCATGGACACCGCGCAGGGGATGCTCTCGACGGGCCTGACCGTCGCGCCGTCCGCTGTCTACACTCCGGC
This sequence comes from Collinsella sp., assembly GCA_014871545.1. Classification (GTDB taxonomy): domain Bacteria; phylum Actinomycetota; class Coriobacteriia; order Coriobacteriales; family Coriobacteriaceae; genus Collinsella. The sequence goes on from WGSR01000001.1 coordinate 26,944, forward strand.
GCGTCCCGAGGAGGATTCCGACGACGCCCTCGCCGGCATCCTGTCCGTCCTCGAGCAGATCCGGGACAAGGACGGAAACCTGTACATCGACTCGGAGCGCGTCTCCTCCGCCATCGCTATGCGCGGCAGGCACACGCTCGCCGCAAGGGGGTTCGCATGATATTCGGCGGAATCGACCTCACGCCGTACCTGCTGGTGACCAAGGTCACGAGACCGATTGTCCCCAAGGTACGGCTCGATGAGACCGAGGTCCCCGGCATGGACGGCTCGCATATCCGCGCCACTGGCCTCGAGCCCGTCGAGATAGCGGTCGCCTGCAACATCGTCGGCGGCTCCCTCGCCGCGGTCGCCGAGGCAAGGGCCGTGCTCGCCTCGGCGCTGTCCGGTGGCGAGAAGGCCCTCGTGCTCGACGACGCTCCCGAGCGCTACATGCTCGCGCGCTACAGGGGAGGGGCGGAGCAGGGGCGCAACGCGCACATGCCGAATCTCACGCTCGGGTTCTACTGTGCAGACCCCGCCGCCTACGGGCAGCGGCGCTCCGAGCAGGCGTCGGCATCCCAGCGCGCCGTCACAGCCGGGGGCAACTACAGGGCCTACCCTACGGTCACGTGCAAGCCCCCGGCAGGCTCGAGTTGGACATTCACTAATGTCTCGACCGGACAATTCGTCCGCGTCGAGGCGTCGTTCACGGGCGCACAGACCGTTGTGCTGGACATGCGCGCGGAGCGCTGCACGGTCAACGGCGCGGACTGGCCCGTGACCGTCGCGAGCGACTTCTTTTCGCTCGACGGCGTGCAGCAGATCAAGACGAGCGGCGGCACCGCGACGCTCGAATGGGAGGAGAGGTGGCTCTAGGTGCGAATTGACGTATACACGTGGCAGGACGACTACGTAGCGACAATCGGCCCCGAGGAGCTGCTCTCCCTCACCCATACCGACGAGCTCAACGGCGAGGACAGCGTGGACATCACCACGACCTTCGCGCTCAAGCAGGGCTACCGACTCGTGTGGGCCGACCGCCTCGGCAAGGTCCACGAGCACGTCTGCCAAGACCCCAAGGGCCTCCACGCCGGAGGCGATACGGTCTACACGGACACGGCGATCAACTCCATCTGCGAGACGTACGGCGACTATATCGAGGACAAGCGCCCCTACGGCTACGGCTTCTTGCAGGCGCTGAACGTCTGCCTTGGGCCGACCCGCTGGACCGCCGGAACGGTCGACCAGACCGGCACCGTCGACAAGGGCCTGACCTTCTACCACACCTCGGCGCGCGAGGCGCTCCAGTCAATCTTGGAATGCGGCGGCGAGCTTGAGACTGAAATCACCGTATCCGGCGGAAAGGTGACCTCTCGCAGGGTGGGCATCCGCTCGCACCGAGGCGCGAAGGGCGGCCACCGCCGGTTTACCTACACCAAGGACTTGGCATCCGTCTCCCGCACCGAGCACTACGGGGCGATCACCGCCTGCTACGGCTACGGCAAGGGAATCGAGACCGACACGGGCGGCTACGGGCGCAAGCTGACGTTCGGCGACATCAACAACGGAAAGAACTACGTGGAGGACGCGACCGCGCTCAGGCTGTACGGGCGACCCGACGGCAGGGGCTGGCGCGCGCACGTGTTCGGACAATATGAAAATTCAAATTGCGAGGACGCGGCAACTCTGCTCGCTGAGACCCGCGCATACCTCGACTCCCGCAAGGAGCCGGGAATGACCTACGAGGCCGACGCCGTCGACCTCGTGCAGTTCGGGCGCGACTGGGAGGGCGTGGCGGTCGGTGAAGACGTGCAGATCGTCGACACGGCATTCAGCCCGGCGCTGCGCTGCGAGGGTCGCGTGACCAAGCTAGTCACCGACGAGCTCGGGGGCGCCATGCGCGTGACGCTCGGGAACGTGACCGAGACAATCACGGACATGTTGCTGGCACAGCAGCAGAAAGTGTCCAGCCTGTCCAGGCGCTCGTCCAGCTGGGACGTGGCGGCATCCACACCGCCCTCGTACCTCCAGCAGGTCATGGACAGCATGAATACGCAGTTCAACCTCGCGGGCAACAGCTACGTCCACACGAGCTTCGAGCGCGGCCTGATCTTCGGCTCCGTCCCCCTCGACGCGGACGGCCGCTCGACGACCGGCGGCGGCATGGCCATGCAGCTGTGCTCGCAGGGCTTCCGCATCGCCTCCGGCTGCAAGGCGGACGGCTCGTGGGACTGGCGCACCTTCGGCACCGGAAAGGGCTTCTTCGCCGAGTTCATCTGCTTCGGCACGATGCTCGGCGACCTGATCAAGACCGGAACCATCCAGGACAAGGCGGGCAAGAACTACTGGAACCTCGACGAGAGCGAACTACATATCGGCCCCGGCGCGAAGCTCGGCGACAAGGACATCGCCACGACCGACGCCGTGATCGCGTCGGTGGACGTGGAGTACGCCCAGGGAACGTCGCGCGTCACCGAGCCGCAGGGCGGATGGCAGACCACGGCGCCGCAATGGGTGTCGGGCAAGTACATCTGGACGCGCACCAAGACCACCATGCAGTCCGGCGACATCGAGTACAGCGAGCCCGTGTGCATCAGCGGCATCGATGGCGCCAAGGGCGACAAGGGCTCCACCGGCACCGGTGTGAAGGGCATCGTCGAGCAGTACTACCTGTCTACGAGCTCCACCGCACAGTCCGGCGGCAGTTGGTCGGAGGCGCAGCCCGCGTGGAGTAAGGGCAAGTACATCTGGACGCGCAGCAAGATCGCGTGGACGGACGGCTCGACCACCTACACCGCGCCGTGCCTCGCCAAGGCCATCAACGGCTCCAACCAGATGGCCGGCAGTGCCATCGTCTCGCGCGTGAAGCTGTACGCGAGGAACCAGTCGGACAGCGTGCCACCGATTAATGCGCAGAACCCAGAGCTGGGATGGTCCGAGGACCTCTCGCAATGGTCGAACGGATACTTCGTCTGGTCGATGGAGCGCGTCACCTACGGCGATGGCTCCGTGACCCACACGGCGCCGGTGCTGGAGGCCGCGTACAACAAGGCCTACCAGAGCGCGCACGACCTCACGGACTCACTTAATGGCCTCGACACGACGGTGCAGGACCTCGCGAGGGACGGCGTCGTGACCGAGGCGGAGGCCGCGGCCGTGAAGAAGGCCAAGCAGGACGTTGACAAGGAGCGCGAGGAGATGACCTCGCAGTACACCGCGCTGAAGTCGAACAAGGCCCTCAGTGCCAAGTTCCTCTCGTCCGTCCTCGGCCCCCGCTACACCAAGGCCTTCGGCACGACCGACGAGGGCGGCACGTACGGCTCCTACGCCGACAAGGTCGATAAGGTGCTCCACTGCAAGACAGCTGAGGACCTGAAGGCGGCGATGTGTGAGTACGACGCCGCCTACGGCGCTTACTCGACCGCCGTGAGGGACTACGCCGATGCTGCGACCGGGGCGCGCCACGCCATCGAGCAGAAGGACGCGGCGGACTACGCAGACGGAATCCTGAGCGCCTACGACGATCAGATGGACCAGAAGGCCATTTTCGACCGCCTGACGAACGGCGGCGCAGACCAGGGGCTCTACATGAGCAACAACAGGGTCTACGTCAACGCGACATACATCGCAACCGGGACTCTCGCGGACGCAAAGGGGCGCAACTCGTGGAACCTCAAGGAAGGCGTGCTGACGACCAACTACATGACGGCGAAGAACATCACGGCGACTGGAAGCTTCACCGGTGGAAACCGCAGCAGCGGGTACGCCATGGAGCTCGACTCGAGCGGGAAGCTGGCTGGGTTCAAGGACGGCACGCAGTACGGATACATCGAATGCTCCTCAACGTCACATGACGTCGACAATCCGTCGATTATCTACCACGGACTGCAGCTGCAGGGACAGGGCGTCGTGCGAGTCTCGACCCCGAGGCTCAGCGTGAGCGGCAGTGCCGACACGAGCGTCACGACGTGGTCAGGCCTGACGACCAAGGTCGGAGCGGCATACCATCCGCTTTACACGGAGAACGGCAAGAAATATTTCAACGACCAGTCCCAGACATCGTCGGTGCTCGAGTTCAGGAACGGTCTGCTGATCGGCGTGTCGACCATGCCGTCCGGGTGGAGCGGATAAGAGATGAAAGGACAAGAAGGAATGGAAGCAAGCAAGAAGATCGTCGTGGGCTACGCCGTCCACGACATCATCGGCAATAACGAGCAGTGCCTGACGGAGTACGACCCGGATGTGCTCCAACGCGCCGAGGACGCCGGACTCATATTTGTCGCCCAGTACGAAGACGGCACGCGCGAGGTCGTCAAGGCCGCGGACGTCCGCAAGCCTGACCCCACGGTCAACGGCATCCCGTTGGCGACCGCCGGGTACGTCGATGAGCGCACCGCCGCCACGGTCGCCGTGTTCGACGCGCTCTCGGCCATCGTCGACCCGCAGCCGGCCATAGCGGACGAGACGGGGGAGGGAACCGAGGCCGTCGACCCGGTCGAGGCATTCAGGGCCGCGCTCGCCGCCCTCAAGGCGCTGGAGGCCACTGATGATTAACCACGCTATAGCGCTCGACATGCGCAAGCGACCGGGCACCGTCCCGCAGCGCGTCACCGTGCGCCGGGGCGAGACCCAGACCCAGCGGGTGACCGCGACACTCACCACGGACGGCGCCGCCTACAGCCCGGCATACCAGTCCGCGCGCCTGTGCGTGCTCCACGCCGACGGCACGTGGGCTCGCTGCGCGGCGACCGTGGGCACGGCCTCGGTGAGCGCCACGCTGGCGCCGGAGGCCGTCAACGGCACCGGCAAATGCCGCCTGGCCTACTTCGAGTTCTACGCCAACGGGGCCTCCGAGACTACCGAGGACTTCGCGCTCGTCATCCTGGGAAATGTGGACGGGACAACAGGGCCTGCCGTCAGCTACGACCAGGAGCTCGACGAGCTCTACAGGAAGTGGAGCACTGAGCTATCTCGGCTCGGTCAATCCGCGTTCGATGCGGCATCCGCCGCTAGCGGTGCGGCGTCGAGGGCCGATGCGGCGGCAAGCGCGGCATTGCAGATCGCGAACGCGGCGGCGCAGGGCGCCGCCGGCGAGTCCGACATCGCCGAGCTGCGCCGCCAGAACGGCCAGCTCGCGACGATGCTCGCCGACGCGACAGACAAGTTCATCTACATGGACGGCACGGTCTACTGCCCTGCCGGCAAGGCGTCGGTATCCGGGGACACGGTGACGTTCGGCAGCACGTGCTCGGTATCGGGCGGCACGGTAACCCTTTCCTAAGGAGGATAAATGGCAAATGCAAAGACGCTGGTCGTAGGCGGCCGGCCGCTCAACGTCATCGACGATACCGCGCGCAGCAACGCGCAGACGGCGCTCAACAACGCCGAGTACAACCGCCAGGGCCAAATCGGCAAGTACGGCGGGCAGAACATCGCCACCATCCTGGCGGGAGAGATCGGCAGCGGCAGCGTGTACGACGCGCTGCACAAGCGAGCCGCCAACGGCAACTTCGCGGGCCTGCGCGTGGGAGACTACATCGACGTGCCGCTGGTAAGCGCGTCGGGCGTGGCGGCCCAGCAGTCCGTGCGCTTCCTCCTGGCGCACTTCGACCCGTACTACTGCTGCGGCGACAGCTCCAAAGGCCACCACATCGCCTTCGTGGCCTCCGCGCCCATCGCCGTGGCCAAGACCGTGACCGGCGTTGCCAACGACAGCTTCCTGATGTGGAACACCACCAACACGAACCAGGGCACCGCCGACCGGAAATGCCCCTACCCCAACAGCAACCTCAAGGCGTGGGAGACGGCCTTCGAGGCGTGCCTGCCCGAGGGGCTGACCAAGTACCTGCTTACCCAGCGCGTGCTGCTTGAGGAGCGGTACAGCGCCAGCGGCGCGCTCAACGACTCCAACTCGTGGAGCTGGCAGGATATCGGCAAGGTGTTCTCGCTGTCGGAGATGGAGGTGTACGGCTGCCCCGTGTGGGGGACGAAAGGCTACAGCGTGGGCTTCGACTGCCAGTTTGACCTGTTCCGAGACACGGCGCACCGAGTCAACGGAAATCGGTGCCGTTGGTGGCTGCGTTCCGTTGCGTCGGGCTCCGCGTCCAACGTGTGCTATGTCGGCTACAGCGGCTATGCCTACTAC
>WGSR01000010.1 GCA_014871545.1 Collinsella sp.
AGGTCTCAAAACCGTTCTTGTCGATCCAGGGGATGAGCGAGGCGTCGTCCTCGCGCACGATGTGACCCTTGACCATAACGTGGACGCGGTCGACATCCAGGTGCTCCAGGATGCGCGTGTTGTGCGTGATGATGAGCATGGAGCCGTCGCAGCTCTTGCGGTAGGCGTCCATGCCATGGCTGACGGTGGACAGGGCGTCGACGTCCAGGCCTGAGTCGGTCTCGTCCAGGATGGCGAGCTTGGGCTGCAGCAGCAGGAGCTGGAGCATCTCGACCTTCTTTTTCTCGCCGCCCGAGAAACCTACGCCCAGCTCGCGGTTGAGGTAGGCGGTATCCATGTTGAGCTCGGCCGCGAGCTCCTTGACGCGACGGCGGAATTCCTTGCCCTTCATCTCCAGGCCGGGGCGGTCGGCGATGCTGGCGCGCAAAAAGCTCGACAGTGGCACGCCGGGGATCTCGACCGGGGCCTGGAAGCTCAGGAACAGGCCGGCGCGCGAGCGCTTGTCGGTGGTGAGCTCGGTGATGTCCTGGCCGTCAAAGACGATGCGGCCGTCGTTGACCGTGTAAACGGGGTCGCCCATGACCAGGTGGCCGAGGGTGGACTTGCCGGCGCCGTTGGGTCCCATCAGCACGTGGGTCTCGCCGGCGGCGACGTTAAGGTTGACGTTGTGGAGGATGGTCTTCTCGTCCACGGAGGCGGTCAGACCTTCGATGGAAAGCAGTGGATTTGCGCTCATGCTGTCCCTCTCTGTATATGGTGTACTCATAGGTGTACTAAACCCTAGGAATCTTCTCGGAATAAAGTTACTATGGGTTCGGCGTTAGTCAAGGGAAAACCCGACTAATCCACTCGACTTTTTAGATGTGGGACATAATAATCAGGTTTGTTTGCCCCGCGTGCATAGGATTTGGGACTAACAAGCCTGATTTTGTCCCAGGAACAACGGGAGGGTAGGTATGCTCATTTCTTCCAAGGGCCGCTATGCCCTCCGGCTGATGATCTATATCGCGGCGCTCGGTGACGCCGAGGGCAAGATTGCTCTGCGCGAGGTTGCCGACCGCGAGCATATCTCGCAAAAGTATTTGGAGCAGCTGGTTCGTCCGCTCATGAAGGCGGGCCTGCTTAAAAGCGTGCGCGGCAAGGGCGGCGGCTACATGATGGCCAAGGACCCGGCCGAGGTTCGTGCCGGCGACATCCTGCGCGCCGTCGAGGGCAGCACGGCTCCAGTGGCGTGCGACGGCATCGATAACAGCTGCGCCCGCAGTGATTTGTGCTCGACCGTCAAGTTCTGGCGCGGTCTGGATGACGTGATCGAAAAGTACGTCGACGGCGTGACGTTGGCCGACCTGGCCGCCGTCCCCGAGATCAACTTCGACATCAAATTGTAGGTTGAGCGCAATTCCTAAAGATTTCGCGGAGGGTTGTTGCCGTTTACCGAGGGGTTGTTGTGCAACAACGGGCGAGCTGCAATACTTATTTCTATCTTTGCAAACTGCACTTTAACTATACCAATGCAGGGAGGATCTTATGCAGCCCAAGCATTCTGCTATTGTCGCGGGCCTGACGCTGGCGCTTTCGTTTGGCGCCGTTTCCGCGCCGGCACCCGCCGCTGCCGAGGAGCCCACGCCGGGCGTTGCCTCGGATGCCACCGATATCGACAAAGGTCTCTACACCCAGCAGTCTTTCTCGGGCGTGCTGAGGTCGGTCCAGGGCGTTTCGTTTGTCAACGTGACTCCCGAGATGAAGTACTTTACCAAGTACGAGAGCCATGGTAATTACAACCAGGGCTTTTCGTATGGCGACGGTTATAACGCGCTGGGCTATTACCAGTTCGACCGTCGTTGGTCGCTCATCCCGTTTATGAAGCAGGCCTACAACTACAACCCCGAAAAATACTGCATGCTCAAGGATGCGATTGATCGCGGCAGCGAGATTTCCAACACGAGCAATGCCATGTACGAGAACGGTCAGCTCACCGAGTTGGGCCATATCGCTCAGGATGCCTTTCAAGGTGCGTACAACACCGATCCTGTTGAGTTCTCAGCACTTCAAGATGCCTATGCGTACAACTCGTACTATGCGGTGACCGAGGCGTGGCTCAAGAGCGGCCTGGCCATTGATATTTCGGGCCGCGCCGATTGCGTCAAGGGCATGGTGTGGAGCATCACCAACATGTGCGGTACCGGTGGCTGCAGAGACTTCTTCCGCTGGGCGAATCTTTCCAACGATATGTCCGACCGCGAGTTTGTGACGGCGCTCTCCAACAGCGTGGTCAATAACGTGGCGACCAAGTATTCGAGCCAGCCCCAGTATCATGAGGGCTGGAAGAACCGCTACCGCAACGAGCTAAAGGACTGCTTGGTTTATATCGCTGAGGACGAGGCAGCCGCTGCGACGCCCGTGCAGCCCGAGCTTACGCCGGCGCCCTCGCCGACACCTGATTCGAATGACGACTCGAGTGACGATGCCAACGATGACAGGATGGATGCGCCCTCGACCGATGCTGACGGTAATGGCTCTGCTGGTGGCACTACCAACGACGGCTCTACCTCGAACGGCTCCGATTCGAACGGCTCTGCTGCGGGCGATTCGTCTTCAAGCTCTGCCGGCAATACGGACAGCGACGCTTCTGGTTCGACCGACGCTGGCACCTCTAACTCATCCACCGGCTCGAGCGATTCGTCCGTTGACACCGGCTCTAACAACGGCTCCGGCTCTGACGCAACCCCTGATTCCGACGCTTCCAAGGACGACTCGAATAAGGCGCCGGACGCTCCCGTTGCTTCGCCGGACAAGAAGCCTTCTTTCTCCGTGCAGCTTGGTTCTACGCTGGGCTCTTCGCTGATGGCTGGCGTCAATAACGGCTCGGCCCAGAACAAGGACAACTCTGATCAGGCTTCCACGGAAAAGACCGAAGCCGCAAAGGGCGACTCCAAGGACAAGGCTTCCGAGAAGACCGAATCCGATAAGGGTTCTAGCTCTGAGGAGAAGGACGACAAATCCGCTCAGAAGAAGGACAAGAGCAAAACCGAGGGCGAAAAGAAAAAGACCGAGGACGAAAAGAAACAGTCCGAAGACGACGACAAGAGCGGTGCTGACAACCAGAATCAGGAGCAAAATGACTCCAAAACGGCGACCACCACGACCACGACGACTACAACGACCAAGTCATCTGGCGGTAACATGCCCAAGACGGGCGACCTTATCGTTATGGCGAGCCTTGCCAGTGCAAGCTTGGCCACACTGGGCGCTACGTCTATCGTAAGTGGTAAGCATAAGCTCGATCAGCAGAAGAGGGCTTCTGGGGAGGATGGCTCGGAGGAGTAATCTTCCAGATCGTTTTCTATAAGAGTTAAGGACGGGGTTCGATGTGCCTGCATCGGACCCCGTTTTTGTTGTGCAACGATTTGTTATGCCCCCTCATGCCCCATGTTGCTACCGTTGCCCGAAACGTTTGCATGTCGATATTGTTTCGCTTTATCCGCTCGTTACAATGGGCATCGTGCTGCGTTAGAGGGAGAGTTTACGGTGTTTGAACAGGCGAATTATGGTGTTGCTCATGCGTTTGGCGCACGGCTGCTCAATCATGTGGATAACGCAGCTCTACCGGTTGATGTACACGACTTTTCCGATGCAATCAATCGGTGTTTACTTGTCGATAAGACTATGTTTATTGCCGATATATTGGACAGCGAAGCACCTGTTGCACTTTGCTGTCGGCCCAAGGGTTTTGGCAAGAGCATGAATCTATCGATGCTCAAATGCTATTTGGAACGACTTGATCACCGGCGGCCAGATCGAAGTCCGTTCGTCGGCACTCAGATTTGGCAGGCGGGCAGTGGTCGCTATCGGGATGAGTATGCTTGCTATCCGGTGATATCGCTGGACTTTTCTGGCGCTGCGAGGCGTGGCCCCGCTGTTGCCGGCGTCGTGCGCGATGCCCTTTCGGGCGAGTGCGCTCGCTTGTTGGCTCTCTTGGAGGCTCCGGATTTAGCTCGAGATAAGGTGCGTCACATCGAACGTGTCGCGCGTGGCGTGGCGAGCGCGGACGAGGTTGACTCGGTGCTCACTGTGCTTATAGAGCTGCTGGAGATTGCCTGCGATGAGCAGGTTGTATTGCTCGTTGATGGGTACGATGCGGCGTGGTCTCGCCATGCGAGCGCGAGGGACGCTTCCGACGCCGATCCGGCAGAACTACTTGACCGTGTGCTGTTTGACGCCATTGCTGCCGCGGGCCATTCGCTACGCTTTGCTTGTCTGATGGGGGAGCGTCCCAGTCCTGCCGAAGCGGCGCTTTCTTCGCGCGGCTGCTCGTATTGTCTGACGACGCCGCTGTCGGCGTGGTGTGACCGTTGGTTCGGTTTTTCGGATGCCGAGGTCGAGGCTCTTTTGAATCATGCTGGGCGCGAGGAATACCTGAATGATGCGCGTGAATGGCTCGAGGGGTATCGGTTTGGCAGGGCCTATTGCTCGAGTCCAGAGCGTGTGATCGGTTTTCTGGGCCGAGGCTGCACGGCGCCTGTGCGTGCCGATCTGTATGGATATGCCGATTGCCTGAGTAGGGTAGTTGCCGGGTGGAATCTCGACCGCCTTTCGGTCTTGTTTGATTTGCTCGAGGCCCATGGGTGCGCTGAGGCCCCGCTTTGTTTGGGCACTGCAGAGCCAGATGTCTCGCCTGACGATGGCATGTGGACAGCGCTGTATCTGTCCGGTTTTCTCACGACGGATATGACTGAGGAGCCAGAGCATGGCGATCGCTTCCGTGCCTTGCGGTTGCCCAATAACGAGCTTCGCCAGGCCTTGCGTCTAGTGATTATTGAGTGGTTTGAGTGCGCTGCAGAAGACATTCGAGACGTCGATGCGTTTCGCGACGGGCTGTGCCATGGGAACGAGGATACCGTGAGGCGGGCGCTAAGCCGCATCTTGGGAGATGCGGGAATCGGTGCGACCGACCCAGATACACCGCTGCCATATCACCTACTCTTGCAAGGACTCTGCTTTGGATTGCCGGGCTATGCCAATCCTGCTTCGAGGCGAAAGTGTGGCGCGGATCGCTGGGACATCCAGGTTTTTCCTACGGGCGCCGCGTTCGACATAGCCGATACGATCGGTATGCTCGATGAACGTCCGCTGATAACGATCAACATGATGTATGACCCCGGTGTGGATGCGCTGGGCCTGGAATTGCTGGCCGTGCAGGCGCTGCTCGACATAGAGCGCGACGGCATCGACGAAATCCGTGTGCCGCGACCCGGCGTTGGCCGCATGCGCTGGGGGTTTGGGTTTGATGGACAGCATGTGGCTACGGTGTACCAGCGGCTTTAAGCGCTGAGGTGTTTCCGGCTTCCGTTACTCGGTGTCCTTCATGGGCGGCATGGGCTTCCAGTTGGGATCCTTGATGATCTTGCGGGCGTCCTTCATGCCTCGGCGCAGCGCCGGAATGCCGGTCTTAAAGCACTTATCGACCGCAGCCAGGCGAATGAACTCCTTGCAGAAGGTCGCGGCATTGCCCAGGCGGAACAGCACGGGGTGATAGTCGCCGTAAATCTGCATGTAACGGGCCAGATAACCGCGGTTGCGCATGATGTAGTAGCGGTTGGTGTCGCTCGTAGAGTTGAGCTGGCGCTTGCCGGCGATGTCCCAGTTAGAGACGGCGCGGGCGCGCTTGAGCACCACGTCGGCAACAACGGCGGCGGGGAAGTGCTGGCTGGCCACGTAGCCATAGCAGGCATCGTCGCCGTAGATGAAGAATCGCGCATCGGGCAGGCCGATCTTGTCGACCACGCGGCGCGAGAACATGCCGCCCTCAAAGCACAACTGGTTCATGGTGCGATAGCCCTCGGGGCCCAAGTCCCACTTGGCGACGGGGTTGGGAATGCCGAGCGAAAGGATGAGCTGGTACTGCCAAAAGAAGGCGCCGCCGTCAAAGTCCAGGCGCGAACCCTGGATGACGTCGTAGCGGTCGGTCCACTTGGCCAAGCGCTCGATGCCTTCGGGGATGACGAGCACGTCGTCGTCCATGACCCAGAACCACTGGGCCCCCAAGTCGTAGGCGCATTTAGTGCCGGCGGAGAAGCCGCCCGCACCGCCGCCGTTTTCGAGCTGCGGGGCATAGATGATACGGTCGGTGCCGCCCTGCGCGTCGGGCTGCTCGGTGTCGATTCCCCACAGGTTGGCCAGGCGCTCGTTGAATGCGGTGCACATGGCCTCGGTCTCGCGCGAATTCTCGTTATCGACAATCACGATGCGCCAGGGCGTTGCCGTGAGCTCGGTCATGGAGTCGAACAAGTTGGCCAGGAGTTCTTGACGCTTGTACGTAACGACGACGATGGCGAGCTTATCGATGGGAGCGGGAAGGGTTGAAGGCATGGGGCAATATATCCTTTCACGCGCGGCGGGCGAGTGCAGCGCGGAAGCTATCGAATACGTCCTTGGGACTGTCCTATTGTAAAGGCTCGGCGCACCTTGACGGCAAGCTTTGAATAAAACGCAGGAACCTGCCACGGCTGTAGCGGCTTTAGGGTCTGACGGCAGCGTGTCTATTGCCGCTTGGGCTTGCGAGCGATAAGGCTTCTAGCTGCGTCGATGGTGAGAAGCGTCAGGGCAAAGACGATGCTAATGACGGTACCCGTGACGATACATATAACTGCCGGGCTGTTTTGGCTGACCAGTTTGTTTGCGAGCAACGTATTGAAGACGGGACGCCACAGGCTACTGGTGAGCGACTGCATCACATAGAAACCGAGCGTGGCGGTCGATAAGGTGACGATGGCACCTGCAGTCCGCGGATTGTCTGAGGCACTGCGTCGGGTTGCCGCAAAGAGCAAGGAGGCGGCAGCGAGAGCAAACGAGACCAGCGAGGTCGATTTGTAGGAGAGGGTTGCCATCGCCGTGAGGTTGCCGGTGAAGGAGAGCTCGCCTTCCAGGATGGTGACGAATGCCAAAACCGCTGCGAGCGACCGCGTGCCTAAGGCGCCCGCCCTGTCCGAATCCATGGCGTCGGTTACGTCGCGGAGCAGCCCGCCGATCAAAAACGCGATTACGTACGTGGCGGCGCTCATGAACTTTTGGAGCCAAGAAAACTCGCCGGCGCTTGTCGCACTCATAGCGGCTAAATACCCGTTAACAACAAATGCGAGGATGCCAACGGCGATGACCGTCGTCTTGTAGGTTTTCTGGGGGAGTCGACTCTTAGCCAGTCCAAACCATGTCGCCATGAAGACCGTGGCGGCATAGACCCAGATAAACTCAAGGCCTAGCGTGTACCAGTAGTGCGTATTGAGGGTAACATCGGGAATGGGTGAGACGACCGTGGACCACGCGAGCGCCACGAGGCAATAAAACGCAGTGGGCATAATGACCTTGCCAAGGCGCTGCGCCGTCCGTTGCATTTGCGACTTCCACGTTGCTCCACCGTCCCAAGCACGCGCGGCCGAAGCGATGAGAAAATAGCCCGAGATCATAAAGAAGACCTCGTTGGCCCAGCAGCCAAGCAAGTTAATAAAACCGAGCGCGCCGGAATAGGGGAATATCGCAAGTGGGGCATATTCCACGGCGCCGACGCAGACGGCTTGGAAGGTCCACTGAAAGGTGTGGAACACCGCGATGCCGGCGACCGCGACCAAACGCAGCGCTTCGATGGGTATGTTGCGTGCGGCTTTGGGCTGCATGACGTCCTTTCTTATCGGTTTGCCTCTGCGAGCTCCATAGATTATATAAACGCCCGCTAGCGCGCTGACCCTTTGATACCATGAAACGACAGGTATTTCCTAAGGAGCACATTTGTCTACTAACGCCTCTGGCAGCCCTGTTCTGTCGCTGCTTATTCCCATTTACAATGTTCAGCGCTACCTGCGCGAGTGCCTCGATTCCGCCCTGGCGCAGACGTTCAAGGACATCGAGATCATCTGCATTAACGACGGGTCGACCGACAACTCGCCGGCGATTATCCGCGAGTATATGGAGCGCGATGGGCGCGTCAAGATGATCGACAAGGCCAACAGCGGCTACGGCGACTCGATGAACCACGGCCTGGAGATGGCGCGTGGCAAGTACGTTGGCATCTTGGAGTCCGATGACTTTATGGCGTCCGACGCACTCGAAAAGCTTGTCTCGGCCGCCGATAGCAATAATGCCGACTTCGCGAAGGCGAACTTTGATTTCTACTGGTCTAAGCCCGAGGAGCGCCGCTCGCTGCACGAGATGTTTAAAGCCAAGGACTGTGGCAAGCCAGTGCACCCGAGCGATACGACGCAGTTCTTTAAGCAAAAGCCGTCGATTTGGTCGGCCGTGTACCGTCGCGATTTTCTTGAGCGCAACGGCATTAAGTTCCTGCCGACTCCGGGGGCATCCTTTCAGGACACGTCATTCGCCTTTAAGGTGATCGCGTGCGCCGATAAGGCTGTTTACCTTCATGATGCCGTGTTGTCTTATCGCCAGGACAACGAGAATTCCTCGGTCAATTCTTCGGCTAAGGTCTTTTGCGTCAATACCGAGTATGCCGAGATTGAGCGTTGGATTCGAGAGGATTATGCCCGCGACCACGCAAGTGATGACGTCGCGCGCATGCTCAAGTTCAATCAGCTCATTAAGTACGATTCGTACATGTGGAACTACGTGCGCCTGGCGCCTAAGTTCTATAAGGAGTTCCTGGTTCAGATGGCCAAGGAGTTCCAAGCGGCCTTGGACGCCGGGGACTTTTCGCTTGACGACCTCAAGCCGTGGAAGCGCGCAAATCTCGCTGCCATCCTCAAAGATCCCGAGGGCTGGGTTGACGAGCATCCGAGTTTCGCGACGGATGGTGCCTTGGGGCGTGCTAAGTATTACGCCTCGGTTGGAGGCCCAGGCGTGGTCGCTGCCTTCCTCATCGAATCGCTGAGGGGGTAGGTCGACATGGGAGAGGCCTCGTGTCCTAAAGCTACCATTGTCGTCCCCGTTTACAACTCTGCACGCTCCATTCAGCGATGCCTCGATTCGCTGTTGGCCCAGTCCGAGCGCTCGATTCAGGTTGTCTGCGTCAACGACGGTTCGACTGATGATTCGTTGAACGTGTTGCGCCAGATCGCGCAGGCCGACGATCGCGTACTGGTGATTGACCAGGAAAACGCTGGCGTCTCGTGTGCTCGAAATGCCGGTATCGATGTCGCCGAGGGCGAGACCGTCTTTTTTGTGGACGCCGACGATTACATCGATGCCCGGACGGTCGAGCACGTGCTGCATTCCATGGAGTCTGCAGATGCCGAGGCCGCCGTTTTTGGCGGCGTCTGTGAACCTGCCGATGCTGCCCCCAAGCGCGTCCAGCAACTCATGAGCCCCAAAGCTGGTACCTTCGGCGCCCGTGATCCCCAACTGCTGTTCCATTCGAATGCGCAGCCCTATGCCTGCCGTGCGGCTTTTTCGTGCGAGCTGCTCAATCGCGAAGGCATTCGCTTCGCCCCCGGTTTGGCTTTGGGCGAGGACGTCGTCTTCCAATTTGCGGCTTATGCGCTTGCCCGTAAGACCGTCGTCATGCCGGACAAGTTCTACCACTACGTGATGGAGAGCGAATCGGCGACGCACGAGTTCAACAGTGCCGAGGCTCGTGCCAAAAAGCTTGACGCCCACATGAGGATGCTCGAGGAGGTCTTGGAGGGCTGGGCGGCCTACGGTCTTTTGGACCTGTGTCCCGGCGAGCTGATAACTTGGTTTTTGGACCTAATTGTGTTCGACCTGGCGCGCTTGGATGCCGATGACTTCCATCGCGTGGCGGCTCGCGTCAACATGGACCTCGCGACGTTTTTGGGAACGGACTGGGCAGATATGCCTGCCAAGGGCGCTGTTTGCCGTGTTGCCCACAAGTTCGTTGCGACGACCTCGGGCGTTTCGATGGCAGACGCCACGCTGTTCTATCTTTCGACTCGCGGTCTCAAAGCCTGCCTGGAGCGCTTTCTCTAATTCCAAGCGCTGCCGCCCGCCGCAACTCGGCTGCTAAAATAACCCTGTTACACGCTATTCAACAGGAGGTTCTCTTGCAGAACTCTGATACCCCTAAAGTTTCGCTGCTTGTTCCCATCTGCAATGTTGAGCGCTACCTGCGCGAGTGCCTCGATTCCGCCGTGGCGCAGACGCTCAAGGACATCGAGATCATCTGCATCAACGACGGTTCTACCGATAGTTCGCCAGATATCATCCGCGAGTACATGGAGCGCGACCCCCGTGTAAAGATGATCGACAAGGCCAACAGCGGCTACGGCGACTCGATGAACCGCGGCCTGGAGATGGCGCGCGGCGAGTACGTGGGCATCCTTGAGTCCGACGACTTTATGTTTGAGGATTCGCTCCAAAAGCTGGTCGCCAAGGCCGATGCTGAGCATGCCGATGTCGTTAAGGGCGACTTTTACCTGTATTGGTCCACGCCCAGCGAGCGCCGTGAGCTGTTTGGAATTATCGACGAGCATATGACGGGCGCCGCGTATCGCCCCGTCGATCGCCCGGGCATCTTCTACCGCAAACCTTCTATTTGGTCGGCTATCTATCGGCGCGAGTTCCTCAATGACAATCAGATTCGGTTCCTTCCCACGCCGGGTGCCTCGTATCAGGACGCAGGCTTTAACTTTAAGGTTTGGGCTTGCGCCGAGCGTGCCGCGTTTATTGCGGACCCCATTTTGTGCTATCGCCAGGATAACGAGAAGAGCTCCGTTAATTCGCCCAACAAGGTGTTTTGCGTGTGCGACGAATATGCCGAGATGCAGCGCTTTTTGGACGAGCGTCCCGAGCTCAAGGCTCAACTCCAGGGCATTTTAATGCGCATGAAGGTCGATACGTACCGTTGGAATGATGAACGTCTGGTCGATGAACTGCGTGAGCAGTTTTGGAAGAAGGCATCTCCCGAGCTCAAGGCCGACTGGGATGCCGGTCGCTTTGACCTGTCGCTGTTCGATCCGCGTGGCGAGACCGACTTGCGCCTGATGGTCAAGTCGCCCCGCGCCTATATCGATTCGCGCTTTGACTTTAAGAAGCCGGGCAAGCTCAATACGTTTAAGCATTACTTTAAGATTGGCGGCCTGCCGCTGGTGTGGCGCGTGCTGACGTATCAGCGCACCTACGGCGACAATCCGCACCCTGATGACGTTCCCGCCGCACAGTAGGAGCGAGTGATTATGGCTACCCCCAAGATTTCCGTTGTCGTTCCCATCTACAAAGTGGAGGAGTGCCTGGCCTGGTGCCTGGACTCCCTGCTTGCGCAGGACATGCCTGATTGGGAAGGCGTGCTGGTTAACGATGGCTCGCCGGATGGCTCGCGCGATATTGCGGTTGCTTATTGCGAAAAGGACGCGCGCTTTACGCTGGTCGATAAGGAGAACGGAGGCCTGTCGAGCGCGCGCAATGCGGGCATTGCTGCGTCCACGGCGCCTATCGTCGCGTTTTTGGATTCCGACGACCGCTTTACGCCCGATGCATGCCGCGTGATCGTCGATACCTTTGAGCGCGAGGACTGCGACGTTTTGACCTTTGGCGCGAATCCGTATCCGCTGGAGGCGGGGTATCCGTGGCTTAATCGGGTTCTGAGTCCGCGGGACGTTTCTTTTCATGGATATAGTTTCGAATTACTGTTTAAAGAGGATTCGCGTCCCTTTGTGTGGCGGACTGCCTGTAGCCGGGATTTTCTGGCGAAACACGCTATTCAGTTCGATGAATCTATCAGCTATGGTGAAGATCAGGTTTTCGAAATGGCGATATATGGTCGTTCGCGAAAGACAACGCTAATTTCGAACAAATTGTACGACTACCGTGTGGCGCGCAAGGGCTCGCTCATGGACACCATGCGCTACGATGACGAAACGCGTCTTTTGGAGCACGTAAAGATTTATTCCGCGGTGTTAGCCGACTGGCATCGCGATGACCTTGACGTACGGCATGCCGATGACCTGGCATACTTTCTGTGTGATTTGGTGCTGTACGATGCAATCAGGTTGCTGGGCACGGACTGCGGAGAAGTATTCGATGCTGTATCTACGGTGCTCGCTGGTTCCGCTGTGGGGAGCGATGCCGCGCTTACGCAATGTGCTTCTTCTGTTGCTGCTATGGTGCGCGCAGCGCTTGCCAACAAGGCGCCCAGCGCCCGTGCGTGCAGGAGGCTCATGTTCGATTACGACGTTTTGAGGTCTGGGTTCCTTCGGGCGTGCAAACGCATGGCCGCGAATATCCTGGGAAAGAGAGATGTGTAGATCGGAGCGGCCATGTCTGTTGTCTAGTTAAACCATCGTCGTCGTTGCGTTTTGCTTGTTGCTGTGGCCTGCCCGCGCGTTTTGCTGGGTGGGCCTTCTTGTCTCGGGTAGAGCGGTGCCCTTTCTACATTTGAATGCGAATGCTAATGCGGCTAGTCAAATATATATTTCGGTTTCAGACTTGAAAACGCTTGAATTCACCAGTTGCTAGTTTAAAAATAACATATAGATTCCGCCGGATTCGTGGAAAGGATGTTCTATGAAAGACGTTCGAAGGAGATGGCGCGGGCTAAAGGCTTTCGGTTTGGCCGCATTTGCAACTGCCTGCCTTACTTGCGCTCCATTGACCGCAAAAGCAGGACTTATTGGCGGTGTTGGAGGGGGTAGCGCCTCGGTAGACGAGCCCACGGAATGGTGCGTTGGCGATAACCGTCCGATTTCTTACTGGGGATATGACGGTTGGAACGGCACTCAAAATGAACAGATGTCTGGTCCTCTTACGCGGTATAGCGTCGAGTGCAATGCTGGGGGGACTGCTCACAGAGATTTTCTAGTAGGCTTAAGCTCTATCGATAAGAGCGCTTCGCGGACCGATCCTTCTGGAGTTACATCACGTCCCGCAGGTACATACTATTTCAACAAAGATGGTTTAATGCAGTCCGGACTCGTTCGGTGCGAGGACGGCAACCTTCGCTATTTCGATCCCGAAACTGGCGCCATGGTCACGAACCAGTGGCATAACGAATACGAAGCTGTCTGGTACTATTTTGGCGCTGACGGGACCGCGGTGTCGGGCTGGCAGTCTATCGGTGGGGACAAGTATTACTTCTATCCCGAAAACCATGATATGGTATACGGCCGAGTTCAGATTGACGGCAAGAACTACTTCCTGAACACCCCTGGTGCCAACGCCGATGGCCGCATGCAGCATAGTGGCTGGTTCTACGACTCCATCTACGGAAAGTGGTCCTATGCGACCTCCGACGGTGAGCTATTGACCGGTTGGCATAATCTCGGCGGGGCTTGGTACTATTTCAACGAATCTGGGGTCATGCTGACTGGCTGGATCAACGATTCGGGTACCTGGTACTACACTAATGCCTCCGGTGCGATGGTCACTGGCTGGCTCAACATCGGCGGTACGTGGTTCTACCTCGACGGCTCGGGCGCCATGGTCGCTAACAGCTGGCGCAGCCTCGGCGGCTCCTGGTACTGGTTCGGCGACTCCGGTGCAATGGCCACTGGCTGGTTCTTGGCAGGCGGCTCTTGGTACTATGCGAGCGGTTCGGGCGCCATGGCAACCGGCTGGCTCAGCAATGGCGGCACGTGGTATTGGCTCGGAGGTTCGGGCGCTATGGCCTCTAACTCTTGGGCTAACGTTGGTGGAGTTTGGTACTGGTTCGACGATTCCGGCGCGATGGCCACCGGCTGGCGTCAGGTCGGCGGCGCCTGGTACTACTTTAGCGGTTCCGGCGCTATGGCTCACGACGCCTGGGTCGGCGACTACTACCTCCAGTCTTCCGGTGCCATGGCTACGAATGCCTGGGTTGGCTCCTACTATGTCGGCGAGGACGGCAAGTGGATTCCGGGCTACGGTTTAGTTTGGTATAAGAACGGTAGCGATGTTTACCATACGCATAAGTGCCGTACCGTTGGTAAGGACGCAAAGGGCTATTCGCAGATCTCTATTCAGGAGGCCCAGAGGCGTGGCGCTTCACGAGAGTGCAAAAACTGCCAGCAAATTGGCTAGCACATTACTGAGCTAGTTTTGATTGAGGCCCCGTTGCCCTGAAGCGACGGGGCCGCTGCGTGATTGGATACCGTGCTGTTATGAAGAAATGGTCATTCGGAGTGCTGGCTTTTTCGGGCCTCATTTCTTTTGGGCTCCTTTTGGGTTCGCCCTCGATGTTATACGCCCTTGATTCGAATAACACTGACGAAGGTCCCGCATCTAACGTTGCTATTGCTTCTGTCGAGTCAGGCGTTGATGCTCAGCGCGAATCGACCTTCGCTGTCGAGCAGAACTCTCAGGTGGATAATGAGACCCCTTCCGAGGTTTCGAATCAAATTATTTGGCATCAGGGGTGGATATCACCCGAAGAAGGGGCTGGTTTTTGGCGTTGGGGCTTGTCCGACGGAACAATCGCTGTTTCTTCTTGGAGACATATAAACGGCAGCTGGTACTGGTTCGACGACGAAGGTCGAATGGCTCAGGATGGGTTGGTTCAAGTCGGGGGTGCGACGTATGCCTTCTCCTCTTCGGGCGCAATGCGTGTCGGCTGGTACCTAGATTCTACGGGCTCCACTTCTGCTTGGCGTTATTTCTCCGGTTCTGGCGCCATGGTAAAAGGCTGGCTTTCAGACGGCAGCAACTGGTATTGGCTGGATGATGAGGGCAAGATGGTCCACGATGCGATGCTGCAGATTGGGGGAGCCACGTATGGATTCTCTTCTTCTGGTGCAATGCTTATCGGATGGCATCTTGATGCTTCTGTCTGGCATTGTTTTTCCGGCTCTGGCGCTCTGGTAAAGGGCTGGCTCTCGGATGGGGGTCGTTGGTACTGGCTTGATCCTGCAGACGGTTCTATGGCCACCGGGCTGAATGAATGCAATGGCACCTCTTATATCTTTAACAGTTCAGGGGCCATGCTATCCTCCCAGTGGGCACTTATTGACAACAACTGGTATTACGCTGACTCCAACGGCTTACTGCATGGAGGTTGGTTACTTCTAGGGAATTCTTGGTATTACCTGGATCCAGGAAGCCATATTATGCTCACGGGCTTTGTGCAAGTGGGCTCGTCCACCTATTTCCTTACGAGCTCAGGTGCCATGGCAACAGGCTGGGCACTTGCTGATGGTACTTGGTATTACGCCGCATCAAACGGAGCTATTCAACGAGGGCGATGGATAAAGTCCGGAAGCGCCTGGTATTACCTTGATGATGTATCCGGCGCAATGCGTACTGGTGAATTTGCGGTAGGAAGCAAGCGCTATTTTTCTTATGATTCCGGTGCAATGGCATCTTCGTGCTGGATCAACTTGAACGATGGCATGGCATGGGCGAATTCGTCTGGAGTACTGAGCGAGCCGTTGCCTACTTCATCTGATGGATCTCCTGTAGTCGCTGATCGTACTGACTCGTCTTCATTGCCAGGTGTGATTCATATTGGAGATGCGGTTTTCTATGCGGATGCGAATGGTGTCGTTAACGTGGCGTCTGGTTGGATTATGTCGAAAGACGCTTCTGACGAAAGTGGCAATACTTGGTACTACGCATCTTCCAATGGTGTCCTTAAGTCTGGTTGGCAATATGTCAACGGTGCGTGGTATTGGATGGACCCTTCCACATTCAAGATGAAAACTGGATGGCTTAATGACGGCGGTACGTGGTACTGGCTCCAGCCTTCGGGTGCCATGTTTGCTAACGGGTGGCTGAAAATCGATGGCGTTGACTATTACTTCAATGCAAGTGGTGCATGGTTGAATACGTCTGGTTCTGTTTTGGGGGTCAATAGGTCCAGCCTGGTCAATTGGCTTATGAGCCACGAAAACGACGGCTATTACCGTGGAACACGCTACGACACGCATCTCAGCCAGGAAACGTGCATGTACCCAAAGGGTGATCCGCGTTGGGACGGTTATACGGGCATGAATTGTGGTGGATTTGTATCGCATGCATATATGAAGGCGGGCGGGAATTTAGCTCCCATTGCCGCCGAGCAGAGCCATTCCCCTTGGAGTGGAGGTCCCGGAAGGGGCGGCTGCGTAAACGCTTATCGTTGGTACGGCTACGCTATCGATACGTGTGCGAACGTGACTTATTTCAACTCTATTGATGAGTTGTTACGTAGTGGTTTGGCTCGTAAGGGGGACATTGTGTTCTTCAATCCTTACAACCCATATGCGGACGATAGCCACATTGGCTTTTTCTGGGGCAATTCGCCGAGCGAAAATTTGTTCTGGCATAGTGATGGTTATGGAAATCGCATCTCCGGTTTGACTGCTTTGGGCCCATCGAAAGTAATCTTGATTCGTTAGAATTCCGCGTTGTAGGGGACTCTCTGGGTCCCCTACCTTTTTGACATCTGGTTTGAAAGCTAACTGATGTCGGCATTCTTTGGGGCTAAGAGTAGGGACTAGGAGTCCTTGGTTTCACCCTGCTGGGAAGTTCTTGTTTACATTGTGGTATTGCGTGCAGTTATTTGTCGTCCTAGATGGCATCTTGTCCAGTTGGATGTTCGGAAATCTTTCACAGCCATGCTGTAAGCTAAACGCAAAAAAGAACGAATGACGAGGTTTACATGAGCAAACATCTTAAGGTATTTTCGGCATTGTTGGTGCTGATGGTCCTTGCGCCCATTTCTGTGTTTGTTTTCCCCTCGAACGCGGAAGCTGCGCGGTCCCTAGTTGAGAATTCCTGGCGTTATGAGGATGGGCAATTGGTCGCAGAGGATGCTTCTTCCGAAGAAGATGGAATAGCCTTATTGTCCATGGACATTCTTCCCGATGGGGCTACGGCGCAGGGCATCGATGTCAGTGAGCATCAAGGACGTATTGACTGGAATGCTGTTAAGGCTTCTGGTATCGATTTCGCTATTCTGCGTGTTGGATTTGGCGCTCCATCTTGGGGCGGTCGAGTTGACTATCAATTTAATCGAAATATTTCTGAGTGCGAGCGACTCGGAATTCCCTACGGCGTCTATATCTATTCATATGCTTTTGATAATCAGCAGGCAGCTGATGAGGCATCAATGGTGATCAATTGCCTTTCTGGGCATAATCCAAGATTGCCGGTGTATTACGATCTTGAGGATAACTCGATAATTGCAAATGGACGTCAAACCGGAATTGCATCGAGGGCGCAGGTTTTTTGTAATAGGATTTCTGCCGCAGGATATGAGCCTGGTATTTATGCAAATTTAAATTGGTTTAACAACATTTTGACTGACTCTGTATTTAAGAGTAGCTCTTGGGATCATTGGATTGCTCAATATAACTCGCAATGTGACTATACCGGCAATTACAGTTTTTGGCAGTATAAGAGCAACGGAAAAGTCCCTGGAATCAACGGCAACGTTGATATGAACTACGCGTATGTTGATGTCTCCCTTTATCATTGGCAACTAATTGACAGCACCTGGTATTATGCAGCCTCCAACGGCAAGGCGTATACCGGATGGTTGTTTCAGAGTGGCACGTGGTACTGGCTTGAGCCCGACGCGGGCGGTGCCATGGCTACCGGCCTTCACGAGTGCAACGGCTCCCTGTACTGGTTTAATTCG
>WGSR01000100.1 GCA_014871545.1 Collinsella sp.
CTCGACCGAAGGCAGAACTGCAAAACGAGCGGCACCGTTTTTGGGACGAACGGCGGGAGACGTCATTCGTCTTGGACGCTTTCATCTTGTCTGCTTTTGAATACCTGTTGCCGTGGCGCTTGGCGCGCGGCGCGGCAACGTTCATACCATTTGTCGGGCTTTTGGCGCACACGCCCATGTGTCGTGCATCTTTTTATGTAGGATAGTCAAGTTACACATGAGGCAAGGTGATTCGAATGGCATACGGATACAATGACGGCGACCAACGGCCACAAAGCGTGCGCCTTGCCGGCCGCACCACGCCAACGCCCAGAAGCACCTCCGACAACGACAGCCTGCAGCGCCCCCAAGAGCAGCCCGGGGCTTCTTCGCGGCAGCAAAGCCGTACCGTGCAGCAGTCAGACCGCGTGAGTACGAGCACACGCCAACGTCAGACCGACACATCGCAGCCACGCCGCTACGATCGGCATAAGACCGACTACTACGTCAAGCGCTCCTTTTCGCGACCTCAACGCGATCGCGGCAATTCCGCCCCTCACCCCGCGTCGCACACCACAAGCCACGCGCTTCCGGCCCGCCGCCTACGCCTTGCGCTTTGCTCCATCGCCGCCTGCCTCGTCTTTGTGTTTTTGGGATCCTGTATCTCCCACGGATCAGCCGGTCTTGAGCCCACCGCCGAGGACAAGCTGCTTAAAGCTCCCGTCGCGCCCGGCTACTCCTTTGCGTTCTCGACCCCACGCTCGCAATGGCAGGCCGGCACCATGCCCCACATCTACCAAATTGACCCCGCATGGTCGGAGCTGCCCTATGCCGGTGGCACTATTCGCGAAAACGCTTGCGGTCCTACCTGCCTCACCATGGTCTATATCTTTAAGACCGGCCATACCGATAAGACGCCGGTCGATATATGCGCACTGGCCGAAGCCGGCAACTACGCCCCCACTGGTGCCACCGAGTGGTCGTTTATGACAGGCGGTGCGTGGCAGCTGGGGCTCAACGGAACACAGCTCTATAACGATCGCGAATCGATTACCCAAGCACTTCGCTCGGGTGCGCCCGTCATCGCCGCAGTGCGCCCCGGTACGTTTACCAACGTAGGCCACTACATCGTGCTCTACGGCATCGACGATGCCAACCAGATTGGCGTCTACGACCCCAACTCGGCCAGCCGCAGCGCCCGCCGCTGGGGCGTCGTAGAGGTCCTCAACGAAGTCGAAGCCATGTGGGCCTACTACTAGTCATTGGGGACAGACTTAAATGAGTGGTCATTGGGGACGCTCTTGTTTGACTAGTCATTTAAGAACGTCCCCAATGACTAGGTGAATAGCAAAAGCCCCGCAGTCGGAGCGGACTGCGGGGCTCATGAAGAGAGGCTAGTTTGTGGGCGCTTTGCCTGGCGCCCACGAGAGAGGCGACAGAGTAGAGACTACTCGTGGATGCGGGTACCAGAGAGGCCGGCCATGGTCTCGGCGGCCTTGTCCAGGGCACCGATGATGCAGGTGCGGCCCTTGCGGGAACGCGCAAACTTGATGGCAGCGCGGACCTTGGGCTCCATCGAACCCTTGCCGAACTGGCCCTCGTCGGCCAGGCGCTCGGCCTCGTCGGCGGTGAGGTCCTCGAGCTCCTCCTGGTTGGGCTTGCCAAAGTTGATGGCGACATGCTCAACGGCGGTCAGCAGGAACAGAACGTCGGCGTCGCAGTCCTCGGCCAGCAGCTCGCCGCCCAGGTCCTTGTCGATGACGGCGGGAACGCCCTTGTAGCAGCCCTTGTTCTCGTAGTCGCGGACGACGGGGATGCCGCCGCCACCGCAGGCGATGACGATGAACTCGTTGTCGAGCAGGTTGAGGATGGAGTCAGCCTCGACGATCTTCTTGGGATCGGGGGAAGCGACGACGCGACGCCAGCCGCGGCCGGAATCCTCGACGAAGACCTTGGAGGGATCCTCGGCCATGAACTCCTTGGCCTGCTCCTCGGTGTAGAAGGGGCCGATCGGCTTGGTCGGGTTCTTGAACGCGGGGTCGTCGGGATCGCACTCGATCTGGGTGACGACGGTGGCGGCGTGCCAACGCTTATAGCGCTTGTGCATCTCGCGGCCGATGCCCTGCTGCAGGTGATAACCAATGTAGCCCTGGGACATGGCGCCGCACTCGGGCAGCGGCATCTCGGGGGTACCGATGGCATCGTGGGCAGCGGCGAAGGCGTTCTGGATCATGCCGACCTGCGGGCCGTTGCCGTGGGTGATGATGATCTCGTTGCCCTGCTCGATGAGGCCGAGGAGGGCATGGGCGGTGTTGCTCACGGCCTCGATCTGCTCGACGGGGTTGTTGCCGAGGGCGTTGCCGCCAAGGGCGACGACAATACGATCGGGCTTGCCAAGAGGCTTAGACATTGCTGGAATCCTTTCTGTAAAAGGCCTACAACCCATTAATAACCCGCGTCCGTGCGATGCGCGAGTTTATTAAGGTTTCTATTCTCTTTATCGCTCATTTTATTCATTTTGAAAATAGCGGAACGGTGAACGGTCGTTTTTGTCCGCTCAGCGTACAGAACACCAGCTCAGACATATCTACGCCATTTACGTGCAACTTTATTTAAATGCAGCGAGGATTATGTCGGATTATGCAAACTACATCTCTGCTAAACACAAAACGGACAGCGCAATATCTTACTCGCGCTATACGAGATTCTATGCACTTATAAGTCGAGTATGCACCCCTGCAAAAACAAGGGGCTTTTCATCCAGCATAAGGAATAAAGAAGGGCTCCGAAAAGGCGGCAACAGCCAAGTCCCCCATCCATCCCCAAAGTGGCGCGAGGTTTCGCGGCAAAGCCACGAAACAGCGAAGGGGACAAAAGCCCCCCCACAACCACGTCCTTCATCCGCCATCACATCCGAGGACGTAGTCGTAGCAGGATCTGAGGGCTAACCTTCGCGGACACTCCGCAGAACGAAAGAACCCCCGCCGCACGTAGTGCGCAGCGGGGGTTCTTTCATGTCCGAGGACGTCCGCGAAGGTTAGCCCTCAGATCCTGCGGTGGGAGACCTAGGCCTCGTTGTACACCGTCTTGAGCTTCAGCAGGTGCTGATAGCGGTCCATAGCGGCCTGCTCATTCTCCTTGAAGAGCTCCTCGGCGCGCTCGGGGAAGGAACGCGTCAGCGAAGCGTAACGGGCCTCGTTCATCAGGAACTCCTGATAACCGCCCGCGGGCTCCTTGGAATCGAGCGAGAACTTCTTGCCGGCAGCAGCCTCGGGGTTGAAGCGGAAGAGGTTCCAGTAACCGCACTCGACAGCCTTCTTCATCTCGGCCTGGCAGTTCTGCATGCCACCCTTCTTGATGGAGTGCATCTCGCAGGGACTGTAGCCGATGATGAGGGACGGGCCGTCGTAGGCCTCGGCCTCGTGGATGGCCTTGAGGGTCTGAGCCGGGTTGGCGCCCATGGCGACCTGCGCCACGTAAACGTAGCCGTAGCTCATGGCGATCTCGGCCAGGGACTTCTTCTTGGTCACCTTACCGGCAGCGGCGAACTGAGCAACCTGGCCCAGGTTCGAGGCCTTGGAGGCCTGACCGCCGGTGTTGGAGTAGACCTCGGTGTCGAAGACGAAGACGTTGACGTTGTGGCCGGAAGCCAAGACGTGGTCCAGGCCACCGAAGCCGATGTCGTAGGCCCAGCCGTCGCCGCCGAAGATCCAGAAGGACTTCTTGGTGAGGTAAGCCTTGTCGGCGAGGATCGCCTTGGAAGCGTCGCAGCCGCACTTCTCGAGCTCGGCAACGTAGGCAGCAGCAGCGGTCTTGGAGGCCTCGGCGTCGTTGACGGAGTCGATCCAAGCCTGGCCGGCAGCCTTGAGCTCATCGGACGGACCATCGGCAGCGATGATGTCCTGGGTAGCGGCGATCAGCTTCTTCTGGACGGCCTCGTAACCGACGGCCATGCCCAGACCGTGCTCGGCATTGTCCTCGAACAGGGAGTTGTTCCACGCCGGGCCGTGACCGTCCTTGTCCTTGCAGTAAGGAGCGGTGGCAGCGGGGTTGCCCCAAATGGAGGAGCAGCCGGTGGCGTTGGAGATGAACATGCGGTCGCCGGCAACCTGGGTCACCAGGCGTGCATAGGCGGTCTCGGCGCAGCCGGCGCAGGAGCCGGAGAACTCCAGGTAGGGCTGCTTAAACTGGCTGCCCTTGACGTTGGCCGCGATGAGCTCCTTCTTCTCGGAGACGTTCTCGACCATGTAGTCCCAAACGGGCTGCTGGTCCATCTCCTGCTCGGTGGGAACCATCTCGAGGGCGCCCTTGGGGCAGACCTTGACGCAGTTGGTGCAACCCATGCAGTCGAGCGGGGACACAGCCATAGTGAACTTCATGCCCTTGGCCTTGGGGCCCATGGCGTCGAGCGTGCGGGTAGCCTCGGGCGCGGCGGCAGCCTCGTCCTCGGTCATCGCGAACGGACGGATGGTGGCATGCGGGCACACATAGGCGCACTGGTTGCACTGGATGCACTTGGTCTCGTCCCAGTGAGGAACGACCACGGCGACGCCGCGCTTCTCGTATGCGGAGGCGCCCAGCTCAAACTGGCCGTCGGCGCAATCGACGAAGGCGGAAACAGGCAGGCTGTCGCCGTCCATGCGATCGATGGGCTCGAGCAGGTTCTTGACCTGCTGGGCGATAGCGGACTTGGTCTCCTCGGAGAGCTCGACGGGAGCGGCATCCTCGGCGGTAGCCCAGTCGGCCGGAACCTCGAACTTACGGAAAGCGGTAGCGCCGGCATCGATGGCCTTGTGGTTGGCGTCGACGATGGCCTGGCCCTTCTTCATGTAGGACTTGGTAGCCGCGTCCTTCATGTACTGCAGGGCGTCCTCGGCGGGCAGGACCTTGGCCAGCGCGAAGAAAGCGGACTGGAGCACCGTGTTGGTGCGCTTGCCCATGCCGACCTTGGCCGCCAGGTCGATAGCGTCGATCAGGTAGACGTTGACGTTGTTGTTCGCGATGTAGCGCTTGGCCACGGCGGGCATGTGCTCGGCGAACTCCTCGTCGCTCCACTGGCAGTTGACCAGGAAGGTGCCGCCCGGCTTGACGTCGCGGACCATCTTGAAGCCCTTAACGATGTAGCTGGGGTTATGGCAGGCGACAAAGTCGGCCTTGGTCACGTAGTACGGCGAACGGATCGGGGAATCACCAAAGCGCAGGTGCGAGACGGTGACGCCGCCGGTCTTCTTGGAGTCGTACTGGAAGTAGGCCTGGACGTACTTGTCGGTGTGGTCGCCGATGATCTTGATCGAGTTCTTGTTGGCGCCGACGGTACCGTCGCCACCCAGACCCCAGAACTTGCACTCGATGGTGCCGGGGGCTGCGGTGTTGGGCGCATCCTCGGCCTCGGGCAGGCTCAGGTTGGTCACGTC
Organism: Collinsella sp.; assembly: GCA_014871545.1. Lineage (GTDB taxonomy): Bacteria > Actinomycetota > Coriobacteriia > Coriobacteriales > Coriobacteriaceae > Collinsella. The sequence continues at coordinate 5,394 of WGSR01000100.1, forward strand.
ATCGACAATGCCGATGGTGAACTCGCGCTTGGGCTCGTCCTTCTTGAGCTCCTCGAAGACAGCGAACGCGGACGCGGGAGGCGTGTCCTTGCTGCCCAGGCCGTAACGGCCGCCGACGACCTTGATGCCCGTCTTGCCGGCCTCGTAGAGAGCGGAGACGACGTCCTGGTAGAGCGGCTCGCCGATGGAACCCGGCTCCTTGGTGCGGTCCATGACGGCGATCTTTTTGACGGTCTCGGGGAGAACGTCGACGAAGTGCTTGATGGAGAACGGACGGAACAGACGAACCTTGACCAGGCCGACCTTCTCGCCGTGAGCGTTGAGGTAGTCGATGACTTCCTCGAGCACGTCGCAGAAGGAGCCCATGCACACGACGACGCGGTCGGCATCGGAAGCGCCGTAGTAGTTGAACAGGCCGTAATCGGTGCCGAGCTTCTCGTTGATCTTCTTCATGTAGCCCTCGACGACGGCGGGAAGCTCGTCGTAGACCTTGTTGCAGGCCTCACGGTTCTGGAAGAAGATATCGCCGTTCTCGTGGCTGCCGCGGGTGTGCGGGTGCTCAGGGTTGAGCGCGTGGTCGCGGAA
>WGSR01000101.1 GCA_014871545.1 Collinsella sp.
TCGATACTTCCGATGCGCCGCAGGCAATGCAGGGCGCCGACGGCGAGCTCACGGGCTACGCGGTCGACGCTGCCCGCGCCCTTGCAAGTCGCATGGGCCTCAAGGTTGCCTTCGTCGATGCGTCTTCTGCCGATTCCGCGCTTGGCGACAAAAAGGCTGACATCTTCATTGGCGACATCAATTCCACGGACGGTGACATCAGCACGCTTGGTACTTGCCTGTACGACGCTGCGGCAGTGTTCGGAAAGACGAGCGATGGCGAGTCGCTGAGCGTTTCCACCGAAACGCTTAACACCGCTACCCTGGGCGTTCAGACCTCTTCGGCCTCGCAGGAAGCGCTCGCCAAGCAGAGCATCACGGCCAACCAAAAGACCTTCTCCAACATCAACGAGTGCTTTGAGGCGCTCGAGTCCGGCGAGATAGACTACGTGATTTGCGATTCCACGGCCGGCGGCTACCTTGCGCGCCTGATGAGCCAGATCTCTTACGTCGGCGCGCTCGAGACACCCTCGACGCTCGGCGTCGCGGGCCTCGCGGCCAACGATGAGCTATGCCGTGCCGTGAGCGATGCCCTCGACGGTATCACGGTCGATGGCACGCTCGAGGCGGTCCACTCCATCTGGTACGGCACGATGCCCTATGACCTCACCACCAAGACGGTCTCGGGCGCCGACGTGCAGCCGACCGACACCGGATCCAGCGAGTCTGCATCCTCCGATTCGAGCAGCGAGGGTACAACCTCCGAGGACAAATCGTCCAGCCAGGAAGGCACCATCACTGACGATGACATTAACAAACTCAATAGCTAGTTATTGCCAGGGGTGGTGTCTCCTATACGTTGGAAAGGACACCTCTTCACGGTTTCAACATGCACTGCCGGGCTTCCCCAATAGGGGAGCCCGGCTTTTTCATCCCTATAAAACCAGCAGGTCAAAGCCAATTTTCGGGACCAAATACAAATCTGTCGGCTCCCTCCTATAGCGCACTTTGCCATGGAAAAGTACGAGACTTCGGTATGCGGTATCAAGCAATCGTTATTCGGGTCTTTAGGAATCCGCGTGATTAAATGCACGGCAATGGGTACATAGCCAGTACAGTAAGTCCCCGAGGCAGATTGGAGCCACGTATGGATATCAAGGTTTCTGGACGCAAGACGACGGTAACCGATGCTCTGCGTGCGCATGTGGATGAGAAGATCGGCGAGGCGCTCAAGGTTTTCGATATCGAGCCCATGACGGTCGACGTCGTACTTCGCTATGAGAAGAACCCCTCGAACCCCAACCCGGCAATCGTCGAGGTTACGGTTCGCGCTCGCGGTTCGGTGATTCGCGTTGCCGAGCACGGTGCAGATATGTACGCCGCCATCGACCTCTCCGCCGATAAGGTCACCCGGCAGCTGCGCAAGTTCAAGACCAAGGTCGTGGACAACCGCCAGGGCGGTGCCAGCGCAGCGGATGTCGCACCGGTCGAGCGCGTCGAGGATCTGGCCGACCTGCTGCTGCCCGAGGAGGAGGACGACCTGCTCGTCCGCGAGAAGGTTATCGACGTCACCCCGATGACTGAGGAGCAGGCGCTGGTGCAGACAGATCTGCTGGGCCACGACTTCTACGTGTTCGAGAACGCGACGACTGGCCTCATCAATGTGGTGTATCACCGTAAGAATGGTGGATATGGCATCATCAAGCCCCGCATCGAAACACTTGACGAGTAAAATACGTTAACTTGCATGAGTTAACGGTTGGCGGCCATCCCATGCGGGTGGCCGCCTTTTTACGTAAGGAGTCGCTTTGATGGACAAGGCCGCATCCGCCGGTCATTCGGACCGTTGCCGCATCGTCGTCGATACCTGCTGCGACTTTAGCCCCGAGGTCGCCGCGAACCTCGATGTCGATATCTTGGGTTTCCCCTTTATCATCGATGGCGAGGAGCGCACGGATGACATCTGGTCGAGCATCACACCCAAGGAGTTTTACGATCGCATGCGCGCCGGTGCCCGCGTGTCCACCTCGGCTGTGTCGCTCGGTCGCTATATCGAGTTCTTTACCGAGTGCGCCAAAGAGGGCACGCCCACGGTCTACCTGTGCTTTACCTCGGCGCTGTCGTCGAGCTACAACTCCGCGTGCCAGGCGGCGGACGCCGTGCGTGCCGAGTATCCCAACTTTGAGCTGTACGTGGTCGACAACGCTCTGCCCTGCGCGACCGGCGCGCTCTTGGCGCTCGAGGCCGTGCGCCAGCGTTCGGCGGGACTGACCGCCAAGCAGCTGGTCGACTGGGCAAACGAGGCCAAGACCTATGTCCACGGTTACTTTACGCTCGAGAGCTTTGACGCGCTGGCTGCCGGCGGCCGCATTCCGCCCGCGGCGGCACAGCTCACGGCAAAGCTCGACGTCAAACCCGAGCTGTCCTACGACCTGGCCGGCTCGCTGTCGCTGATCGGCGTCAACCGCGGTCGCAAGAAGGCGCTCAAGTCCATTCTCAAGTCGTTCCGCGAGAACTATGTGCCCGATCGCACCATGCCCATCGCCATTATGACGGCCGATGCCGAAAAGGACGGCGACTGGCTCGAAGCCGCCATCCGCAAGGAGGAGGGTTGCGCCGACGTCACGATCATTCGCAGCTCCGTGGGTCCCACCATTGGCTCGCACGTGGGCCCCGGCATGGTGGCCTGCGCGTTTTGGGGTAAGAACCGCGCCGACAAGGCGTCGCTTTCCGACCGCATCGCCCGCCGCGTGCGCGGTCAGTAGGCAAGTAACGCGGCCGTAATCGATCCCAACTCACAGCCCAAACGCTGGCACCGAGTATTCAACCTGGTAACAACACCCAACCCAAAAGGAAAGGTTTCATGGCAAACAAGCTCTCCGTCGCATTCATCGGCACCGGAATCATGGGTGCCCCCATCGCCGGCCACATTCTGGACGCTGGCTATCCCGTCACGGTCAACAACCGCACCAAGTCCAAGGCTGCAGCGCTCGTTGAGCGCGGTGCCGTCTGGGCCGATACGCCGGCAGATGCCGCGGCGAACGCCGACGTCGTCTTTACCATGGTGGGTTATCCCTCCGAGGTCGAGGAGCTCTACCTGGCGGGCGACGGTCTGCTCGCGTGCACTAAGCCCGGTGCGGTCCTGATCGACCTCACCACGAGCTCGCCCGAGCTGGCGCGCGACATTGCCGAGGCCGCCCAGGTCACGGGCCGCATGGCGTTTGACTGCCCCGTCACCGGCGGCGAGTCGGGTGCTATCGCCGGCACGCTTACGGCTATCGTGGGCGCCACCGAGAACGACATTGCCCCGGTCCGCGATATCCTTTCCACCTTTGCGGCCAACATCTGCTGCTTCGACGGCTCCGGCAAGGGCCAGGCTGCCAAGCTCGCCAACCAGGTGTCGCTGGGCGCCTGCATGGTCGGCATGGCAGACGCCATGGCATTTGCCGAGCTGAGCGGCCTCGATCTGGAGAAGACCCGCCAGATGATCCTGGGCGGTACCGGCAAGTCCGGCGCCATGGAGAGCCTGACTCCCAAGGCGCTCGACGGCGACTACAAGCCCGGCTTTATGGTCGAGCACTTCATTAAGGACCTGCGCTTGGCGCTCGCCTATGCCGACGACCGCGAGCTTGCGCTGCCCGGCGCCGACGTGGCCTTTACGCTCTATGACATGCTCGACGCCATCGGCGGCGCCAAGCTGGGTACTCAGGCCATCACGGTCCTCTATAAGGAGGAGGCCGACGCCATCGCCGCCGGTCTGGACTGGTCGCAGTATCGTCCCGATGAGCATGGTGCTCACGAGGAAGGCTGCGGTTGCGGCGAACATGGCGACGATCACGAATGCGGTTGTGGCCACCACCATGGCGAGGACCACGAGTGCTGCGGCGGCCACGGCCATGACGACGGCCACGAGTGCTGCTGCGGCCACCATCACGGGGAGTAGCGCCCATGAGCTGGACGTTCGTGGTGCTTGCGCTGGTGCTCTTTCTCTTTGCGATCTACATCGGCTTTCTGTGCGGCCAGTGGGCGTGCGAAAAGCGTGTCATCACCAAGCGCGACTACTGGATTGCCAACTTTGCAGGAGCGGCGGCAGTCGTCCTGCTGACCTGGGTGTTCTCGCTGTTCCCGCTGGTGCAGTTTGCGCCGATCGGCTGGCTCGGTGGCTTTATCGCCGGCCTTAAGATGAGCTTTGGCGAGTCCGTCGGTCCGTGGCGCAAGCACGACGAGGTCTTTAACGTCAACAAGGCTCATCGAGCCGCCGCCGACGCGGGCGATGCCGAGGAACGCCGCCGTGCACGTCGCAATGGCGCGGCCGACCGACAGCTTATCTCGGTCACCGATGACAGCAAGGGTGCTGGCAAGCACGCCAAGAAATAAAAAGAAGAGGTAACTATGGCAGAAAACAAAGACGAACAGCTCACCGACGAGGAGCTGGCACAGCTCCAGCTGGCAGAGGAGAACGAGAGCGCCGTCGATCGACTGGTCCAGGAGCTCGGCTGCCCCACGCGCCGCATCCGCCAGTTTGCCGCCCGCGTGCTGCACCTGCTTGCCGAGCGCGATCCGCAGCGCGTCGAGCCCTGCGTACCCGCGCTGATCGAGGCGCTCGACCGCCCCGAGGCGCAGACCCGCTGGGAGGCCCTCGATGCCCTGACGGCGCTCGCCACCACCTGCCCCGAGCAGCTGGGCGATGCCTTTGAGGGCGCCGAGACCGCACTGTTCGACGAGATCTCCTCCACGCTGCGCTATGCCGCCTTCCGCCTGCTGTGCGTGTGGGGCGCCACGAGTGTCGAGCGTTCGCGCGAGGCTTGGCCCATCCTGGACGAGGCCATCCAGTGCTACCACGGCGACCTTGAGTATCGCGATATGCTCGGTTGCCTGTACGAGTTTTGCCAGGGCGAGATTGACGCCGAGGTTGCCGAGAAGCTTGCGCTGCGCCTTAAGTTCGATGCCGAGAACGGCAAGGGCAGCTATCTCAAGGCGCGTTCGAGCGAGATTTGCGAAATGCTTGTTAAACGTTTTGGCCTGGATCTCTCCAAAAAGAAGAAGCGTGCTAGCGTTAAAAAATCTGACGACGCCGAAGACGAGGAGTAACAGATTATGGCGCACGATGTAGTCCTGATTCCCGGTGACGGCATCGGTCCCGAGATTACGCAGGCCATGCGCCGCGTGGTCGAGGCCACCGGTGTCCAGATCAACTGGAACGTCCAGGAGGCCGGTGCCGGCGTCATGGACGAGTTTGGCACGCCGCTGCCCCAACATGTGCTCGATGCGGTCGCCGAGACCAAGGTTGCCATCAAGGGCCCCATCACCACGCCGGTCGGCACGGGCTTCCGCAGCGTTAACGTCGCCCTGCGCAAGCACTTCGACCTGTACGCCTGCGTGCGCCCCTGCCTGTCGCAGCCGGGCGACGGCTCGCGCTTCCGCGACGTCGACCTGGTCATCGTGCGCGAGAACACCGAGGACCTCTACGCCGGCATCGAGTTCGATGAGGGCGCTGCCGAGGTCGAGGAGCTCTCGCAGCTTGTCGAGCGTTCGGGCCAAAAGACCTTCGCCGCCGATTCCGCGATCTCGATCAAGCCGATTTCCATCGCCAAGAGCCGCCGCATTGTGGAGTATGCCTTTGAGTATGCCCGCCGCTGCGGCCGCAAAAAGGTGACGGCCGTGCATAAGGCCAACATCATGAAGGCGACCGACGGCCTGTTCCTGCGCGTGGCGCGCGAGGTGGCCTCCAACTATCCCGATATCGAGTTCAACGACAAGATCGTCGACGCCACCTGCATGGGCCTGGTCCAGAACCCCAACGACTTCGATGTCTTGGTACTGCCCAACCTGTACGGCGACATCGTGAGCGACCTGTGCGCCGGCCTGGTGGGCGGCTTGGGCATGGCCCCCGGCTCCAATATCGGTGCCGACTGCGCCATCTTTGAGGCTACGCACGGCTCCGCGCCCGATATCGCTGGCCAGGATATCGCCAACCCCACGGCCGAGAT
>WGSR01000102.1 GCA_014871545.1 Collinsella sp.
GCCGAGCCGAGGAGTCGTTATGCCACGCGAGACCAATGCCGCCAAACGCGAGCGCGCCATCGAGGTGTGCGAGCGCCTTAACCGTCGCTATGGCCCGGTCGAGTGCTTCTTGGACCACGAGAATCCCTTTAGGCTGCTCATCGCGGTACTGCTCTCGGCTCAAACGACCGACGCGCAAGTCAACAAGGTGACGCCGCGGCTGTTTGCCCAGTGGCCCACGCCCGAGGCCATGGCCGGGGCGAGTGTTGCCGACGTGGCGGACACGATCAAGTCGCTCGGCTTCTACAAGAGCAAGGCCAAACACGCCGTGGAAGCGGCGCAGATGATCGTTGCCGATTACGGCGGCGAGGTGCCGGCCGACATGAAGGAGCTCGTCAAACTGCCGGGTGTGGGGCGCAAGACGGCGAACATCGTGCTCAACGTGGGGTATGGCATCGTGGAAGGCATCGCGGTGGATACGCACGTCAACCGTATCGCGCATCGCCTGATGCTGAGTCCCAAGACGCACGCCAAAGAGCCGCTCAAGACCGAGCAGGATCTGCTCAAGATCTTGCCGCACGAGTATTGGGAGTCGGTCAATCACCAGTGGATCACCTTTGGCCGCGAAATCTGCGACGCCCGCAAACCCAAGTGCGACGAGTGCCCACTGGCAGACCTTTGCCCCAGCGTACGGGTGACGGGGTAGGGTCCGGCACGCTTTGCCGGCGTCCGAAGGCTGTGGTCAATGTTGTGCAACACATTTGACCCGCGAGGGCTCAATATGATGGCGACAGATGCCGTTTGTTGTGAGGGGATGCCCGAATATGTTTTGCACCAAGTGTGGCTCCGAGATGCCCGACGGAACCGATTTTTGCACGAACTGCGGGGCGCGCATGGGCGCTGCCTCTCCGGCGGCCGCGCCTGCTGAGCCCGCATCGATGCCGGCGGCAGGGATGCCTCCCGTGCAGAAGAAGTCACATAAGCGCGCGGTGATTGTCGGCATGTGCGTGGTGGGCGTGCTCGTTGCCGGCGGTGCCGCTCTGGCGCTGACCGGCGTGCTGGGTCCGCTTGGGCAGGGCAACTCATCGCAGATTACGGTACTGGGGTCCGACGAGGGCTCGGCCGAGCAGAAGGACGAGGGAAGCGCCAAGGAGAAGCCTGCCGCCGACGAGGATGAGGCGGATGAGCCTGAGCAGACCGGCAGCAGCGTAAAAGTCGACCTCAATGATCAAGCAACTTATGCCGCGGCGAACTTGTTTCTGTCGAACTTTACGGAGGAGCACTTCGATCGGGACTGGTATCAGGCGGGCGGCTTCGATTCGACTGACGGACTTTCTGATGACGAGAAATACAAGCTGGTCAAGTTTATCTGGTGCCATTTTATTGACAACGCGCCGTATCGAATCGAGAAAGGCGACTATGACAACGGTAATAGCCAGCGTGTGGCGACTGATGTGATCAATAGGGAACTCAACCGCTTGACGGGTCTGACGCTTTCCGATGCCGATATGACTTATGACAGAACGCCGGAGGGGCAGGCGATTCCTGATTCGGCCGAAGCGCATGGTGGGTACTTGTATCTGAAACAGGAATATGGCCAGGGAAATTACAACCCACCGTGTGCCATCGTTACGGGCGCGACTGACCTTGGCGACAACATCTACGAGCTCACCTATGAGGTCTACAGTGCTGGCGGCATGTTACTTCCTTCCGACATCCCCGAGAGCACTTACGGCCTGCCAAAGAACCAGTTCATCGCCGCAATTCAAGCGGACGCATCCATGGGCCGTACCGAGACTTGCACGGTCCGCGTCGCGCAGGGCGACGGCGCTCCGACCTTCACACTGCTTAAAATGGGCGTCTACGATTAGACTCGGCGTATAGCTCACTCTGATAACGCCAGGCGACTCGTCCGTCTGGCGTTTTTGTTGCGGGGCTGGGCATGCGCTTGAGCTGGAGTATTTGTCGCCTCCTGCCGCCTCATGCAAAAATGTGTTGCTAATTTAGAAGCCTATTCAAGCGCGCCGAAGTCGTGCGTGCTGGCGTAGCATGAGCAAAAAATCAAGCAATGGAGGGTAATGTGGCAACATTGAAGACGCGAGAACTCGAAGATTATTTTGAACGCATCGTACGCACGCGCGAAGGTGACCTACCTGGTCGTCGCAAAGGCGACGAATACTTGTCTCAAACCCATGCGCTCTACCACGGAGATCCTGCGCCCTGGGCTTTAACGCCAAAGATATTCGATAAGGATATGACGGCGCTTCTTAAGGAGGCGGCCGAGCGCATGTACGGCATTATGGACAAGGTGACGCGGGCGTTTTGTACTGATGCCTCCGTGCGCGCGTGGTTTCGCATAGATCCGGCTTTTGCTGACCTGTGCGCTATGGATGCCGGCTATGATTGCCAGATCCCCCTTGCGCGCGTTGATATCTTTCTTGACGAGGACACCGGTTCGTATACGTTTTGCGAGCTCAATACCGACGGCAGTGCTGGAATGGTAGTAACCGATGAGGTCTGCCAGGCAGTGCGAATGACGCCTTCCTTTGAGGAGTTTGCATCCGACCACCCCGGCTTTCGACAGTACGATTTGTGCGGTAGCTGGATAGATGCATTGTTTGAGACCTATGCAGAGTGGAAGCTGGCCCATCCTCGCCGCACCGAGGATAGTGCACGATCGGACGACGGGGCCCGCGTTGACGAGGGGCTCTATGCACCGCAATCAAAGAAATGTCCCGCTTCGGTGGCAATCGTCGACTATTCGGAAAGCATCGACTCGGAAGATGCGGCTCATTTTGTCGACCTTATGAGGCAGCGGGGTGTAGCCGCACGCTTTGCGGATGTGCGCGACCTGCGGATTGGCGAAGGCGAGAGCGGTGCTAGGTGCCTGTGCGATGCCGCCGGTCCTATTGATTGCGTCTGGCGGCGCGCGGTGACCGGCGAACTGTGGGATAAGCCGTGCGACGGACGCTCGGCCTTAATCGAGGCTGCCCAAGAAGGGCTTGCATGCATCGTCGGTGGTTTTAGAACGTGGCCGTGTGCGACTAAGACCGTATTTGCGTTTTTGTGGTCTCGGGCCGGTCAGTCCTTGTTGAGCCCGGAGGAGCAATCGTTTGTACGGGAGCATGTGCCCTATACCGAGATTATGGACGAAAGCACCCAGTTGTCGAGATTTGCCGAAAAGGACCGATGGATCGTCAAGCCGTGCGGCGGCTACAATGCGGTTGGCGTTGTCGCTGGTTTGGATGCCACGGAACAGGAATGGTCCCAGGTGCTTGCTCGTGCTGCGGCCGCTGGGGCGATTGTGCAGGAGTATGCTCAGCAGTATCAGACTCCCTGCTTGCGCGGAACGCTTGTCGATGGGCCGCATCGAGGAGAGGCACCCAAAGGACTTGTGGATGATCTCGGTTTTGCGCCCGCTTCTAATATGGAAGGCCTGTACCTGTATCGCGGCCGTTTTGCGGGCGTGTACACACGCGTCGGCTTTGCCAACACCATAGGAGAGTGGACGAGCCGTTTGAACGTTGCGAGCTTTTTTGAGGAATAGCCGTTTCTTGGGGAGCCTTCCGTGGTTGCGGCGTTCGACGTGATGGGGAGATTTTGGCGAAGCCGGCGAGTCCAGTTCTATCTGGCGTTTTTGTTGCGGGGCTGGGCGTACGCTTGAGCTGGAGTCCTCTCCATGCGCTACCATGACAGGCAACGAATTTGACGAACGACCCGCCGAGCTTGCCCCGGCGGGCTTTTGGCGTTGCGATGCCGGAGGAACAGCATGCTCATTCACCGTATAGCCGCGCAGCTCTACACTGCCGAAGCGCTACAGACCGTCGAGGCCGGGCTCGATTCTGGCGAGGACGTGACGCTGGCCGTGTCTCAGTCGGGTCGCACGCTTATGGCCGCCGCCCAGTTTGCGCGTCGTCCGCGCCCCACGGTCTACATCGTGAGTGGCGAGGACGCGGCCGATCGCGCCGCGCGCAGCCTTGCCGCCTACGTGGGCCTGGCGCACGTGTGCCGTTTTCCCGAGCGCAAGGACTATCCGTGGCGCGAGCAGGCGCCCGACGACGCCGTGGTGGCCCAGCGCTGCGAGGCGCTCGGGCGCATCGTGCGCGGGGACAACTGCATCATGGTCGCCTCGGCTCGCGCGCTGCTGCGCTGTGTGCCGCCGGTCGAGAGCCACTACTGGGAGTCCACGACCTTTGCGGTGGGCGAGGAGATTCCCTTTGACGAGGTGCCGCAGCGTCTGGTGGGCATGGGCTACACCAATGCCGGCGCCGCCGACGCGCCCGGCCTGTTCCGTGTGCACGGCGACACCGTCGAGGTGTATCCCGCGCAGGAAAAGGCGCCCGTACGCATCGAGTTCTTTGGCGACGAGATCGACCGCATACGCCGCATGGTGAGTTCAACGGGCCAAACCATCGGCAACGAAGACAGCATCGAGATCTTCCCCTGTCGCGAGCTCGCGCTTACCGACGAGGCCGTCCACAACATGCATGTGGCGCTCTACCGCGCCAGCCAGGACGACAGCAAGTTGGCGGCGCTGCTCGAGATGGTGGATGCACGCATTGTCACGCCCGAGCTCGACCGCTTTTTGCCGGTGATGTACGGCCAGACCGTGAGCCCGTTGTCGCACGTGAGCGGCAAGGCGCTCGTGGTGCTGTCCGAGCCGCGCTCGCTGTTCGACGATTGCCTGCGCGCCTACGAGGATATCGAGGCGCGTGCCGGCGAGGCGGGGGTCGACCGTCTGGACGGCCTGTACGTGCGTGCCCAGCAACTCGACTTTGGTTCCCAGCAACGCCTGAACTATGTGAGCCTCATCCGTGCCGGCGGTGCGGTGACGGCCGAGCTCAAGATTGAGCAGCCTGCCATCGCAGGCTCGGACAACCGTTTTATGACGCGCATCCAGGAGGTCGTGGGCAAGCGCTATGCCTGCGTGTTTGCCATCCCCGACCGCGACGCGCGCGAGTCGATGGAGCTCACCTTTGGCGACGAGGGCATTACCTTTGAGGAATCGCTGACCGCGGCGCCCGAAAATGCCGGCGCTATCGGCGACCGCGTGCGCGTGGCAGCGGCGGATTCCGCCGACCGTGCCGCACGCCAGGAGGCCCATGCTTCCATTCGCGAGCGAAAGGCCGATGCGCTCAACGCCCGTTCGCTCGAGGCGGGCGCCGCGCAGGCTGCCGCCGGCGCCGCCGTGCCCACCATCTCGCGCGGGCGCGTGACCTTTGTGGACGCTGCCCTGCCACAGGGCGTGGTGGTGCCCGACGCCAATTTGGCCGTGTTCTCGATCGCCGACCTCAACGCCCGCATGGATGCCAACCGCGCGCGCAGCCGCCGCAAGGTTGACATTACGCAGATCACCTTCCCGTTTAAGCCGGGTGACTACGTGGTGCACGCTACCCACGGCATCGCGCTCTTTAGCGAGATCGCGCGCCAGGAAGTGGGCGGCAAGGAACGCGACTACTTTTTGCTGGAATACGCTGATGGCGACAAGCTCTACGTGCCGCTGGAGCAGGTTGACCGCATTACGCGCTACGTTGGTCCCGACGGCGATAAGCCGCGCTTGACCAGGCTCAACACCGCCGACTGGACGCGGGCCACCAACAAGGCGCGCAAGAATGCCAAAAAGCTGGCGTTTGACCTGGTCGACCTGTATACGCGCCGCTCGTCGATTACCGGTATCGCCTGTCCGCCCGATACGCCCGAGCAGATCGAGATGGAGGAGAGCTTCCCCTACGACGAGACGCGCGACCAGCTGGAGGCTATCGCCGACATCAAGGCCGACATGGAGGCGCCCAAGCCCATGGACCGCCTGCTGTGCGGCGACGTGGGTTTCGGCAAGACCGAGGTCGCTCTGCGCGCGGCCTTTAAGTGCGTGGACTCCGGCCGCCAGGTCATGGTGCTCTGCCCCACGACCATTCTGGCCCAACAGCACTACGAGACATTCTTTGAGCGCTTTGCCCCGTTTGGCCTGGAGGT
>WGSR01000103.1 GCA_014871545.1 Collinsella sp.
ATGATGTACTTGAGCGTGATGGCCGTACGCTCGCTGGGCTCCACATCGCTTTCGGGCGCCAGAAGCTTACGGATCAGGACGAACTTGAACGTGCCGATGTTACCCGGATCCTTGTAGACCGAGTAGTCATGCGTCTGCGGCGGCAGCTCGCCGGTGGCAGCCAGGTCCTGAACAACCTGACGCAGATAGGCATTGACGCGCTGGTTAATCTTGTAGCCCAAGTACAGATGCACGCGGAACACGTAGTCGGTGCCGAACGTCTCGACCGAATAGGCAAAGGTATGCGGCTCGTCCATGGTCTCGACATTCACAAACCACCAGGCGTGAGCACGCTTGGGATGCTTGTCCAAGATCGAATAGACGATATCGCGGTCGATGTAGTCGGTATGGGTGTCCTTGGTCAGGTACACGACGTTGTCGCTCATGCGCTCATAGCGATCGTCGTCGCGCAGGCGCTTGAGCTGCGGCAGGTAGCTGCGCAGCGGCAGCAGCGTAAACTGGCGCTGCTCGACCGCCGTGCCGTTGTACCAGCACACCATAATGCCCATGATGAGTGCAGCCATGAGGATGGTGAAGTAGCCGCCGTGGAAGAACTTGGTGAGCGAGCTCACGAAGAAGAAGCCTTCGAGCAAAAGGAAGAAGGCCGCGAAGATCCACGGAGCAACCTTGAGCTTGCGCTCCTCGTGCAGGTAGAAGAAGAGCAGCAGCGTGGTGCACATCATAGTCAGCGTAATGGCAAGGCCGTAGGCGGCTTCCATATGCGCCGAGTTCTGGAACAGCAGCACCACGATGACGCAGCCGACAAGCATGACGTTGTTGACCATGGGGATGTAGAGCTGGCCCTTGGTCTCGGCAGGGTAGAAGACCTGCATGTGCGGCATGAGGTCCAGGCGGCTAGCCTCGGACACCAGCGAGAATGCGCCGGTGATGAGCGCCTGCGAGGCAATGATGGCCGCGACGGTGGAAAGGCCTACGGCAAACGGGCGCAGGCCCGGGGCGAGCATCTGGTAGAACGGGTTGAGATCGGCAATGCCCATGAGCTCGGGGTTGGCAGCGTTGTTCATAAGCCAAGCGCCCTGGCCCATATAGGAAAGCAGCAGGCAGCACTTAACGAACGGCCAGGTAGCGTAGATGTTGCCGCGGCCGACGTGGCCCATGTCGGAGTAGAGCGCCTCGGCACCGGTGGTGGCGAGGAAGCAGCTGCCCAGAATCATGATGCCCGCGTGGTTGTTGGGGCTCAGCAAAAAGGCGATGCCGCGCAGCGGGTTGAGGCACAGCAGCACGGCGGGGTGCTGGAAGACAAAGAACAGACCCGTGCCGCCCAGGAACAGGAACCACAGCGTCATGATGGGGCCAAAGGCGTGACCGATCTTGGCCGTACCGATGCGCTGTACCAAGAAGAGCGCGATGATGATGGCGAGCGTAATGGCGACGACGCGGCCTTGGTCATCGCCCAGCACGGCATGGACCGCCGGGATGGTGCGCAGGCCCTCGATGGCCGTGGTAACGGTAACGGCCGGCGTCAGGATGCCGTCGGCGAGCAGCGCGGCGCCACCCAGCATGGCGGGGATGATGAGCCATTTACCGCAGCGCTTAACCAAGCTGTACAGGGCAAAGATGCCGCCCTCACCATGGTTATCGGCGCGCAGCGAGATGAGCACATACTTGATAGTGGTCAGCAGCGTGACCGTCCACACGACAAGGGAGAGCGCACCAAGCACGAACTCCTCCGTGACGCTTCCGATGCCGCCGTTGCCGGCAACGAGCGCCTTGGTTACATACATGGGGCTGGTGCCGATATCGCCATACACCACGCCCAGCGTGACGAGCATCGCCGAGATGCTCACAGGAATCGCAGCGTGCGAGGCTGCCTCCTTGGCCTTTTGTTCCATAAGCCGGTTTCCTCCCAACTTTAACGTTCGAAAGGATTATAGGTAATCGGCCATGTTTAAATGCACTGTTTTCCCAGCTAGATAAAGATTTATACAGTCTTTAGGCTACCGCGGCGATATGGAATGTGACAAAGGGACTGTCCCTTTGTCACATTCGTCATTTTCCAAGCCAATTTTTGAACCACCACTCCATGGAGCGGCTCATCTCGGCCATAAAGGGACTCGTGTGCTTGCGGGTATAGATGTCCACGACGCGCTCGCCCACCTCGCGGGCATGCGGACGGAACATCGCGTCCATCTCGGCCACCTGCGCGTCCATGGTCGCAGCATCGGCGCGGCAGTAGCGCTCCTCGTGCACCAGGTTCACCACGGGGTGCGCGATTGCCGGGCGCTCCTTACGGGGCGTGCCGATGATGAGCATCGACAGCGGCATGGTATAGGGCGGCAGATCGAGCAGCTCGGCAACTTCCTCGGCATTCTCGACGATATCACCGATGTAGCAGCTCCCCAGGCCCAGGGCCTCGGCGGCAACCACGGCGTTTTGCGCGGCGATCACGGCGTCCTGGGCCGCGATGGCAAAGTCGCCCAGACCTGGTGCACGGCGGGGCGCTTTACCCGTGCGCTCGACAAACTCGGGCTCAAAGCAGCCCACGTGCTCAAACAGATCGATCCACTTGGCATAATCGACCACAAATATCAGTGCCCAGGGCGCCTTGGCGATCATGGGCTGGTGGTCGCACAGGTCGGCCAGACGGTCCAGCGTAGCCTGCTCGCGAATGCTCACGATGGAATACATCATCATGGCGCCCGCCGACGGCGCGCGACTCGCCGCATGCAGAATCGCCGCCCGCTGCTCGTCGGTCACCGCCACGGGACGGTCGTCGTCATCACGCGCGAAGGCACGCGTGGAGGAACGGTGCTCCAACGTGTCCAGCACCGCATTGCCCGTCGTCTCGACCGGATAGCCACACGTATCCACAGCCTTGGTGCAAACCTGCTCGTTCATCGCCTCATCCTCGCTAATTCTTTAAGAAGCCTTTACGTTTCCGTGTAATTCCCGTCCATTATCGCGCAGGTCGCCACTACATTGCGCCACACCGCCACACGTGCGCGTTAATATGGCTGGTTGTTGTGCGCAGCCACCAATTGCAGCGCATATCTTGGTAACAATCGGGTAAACCCCCGCTTTCGTACGTTTTAGTTTGTGAGGAGTCTCAGCATGTTCGCTGCCGCCATCTCGCTCGTCGGTCTTGCGGCGACCGTCTACCTTGTCTTGCGCGAGGCCAAGGCCATTCGCGCTCAGTCGGGCACCGTTGCCAAAAGCGCTCTTGGGTGGAGCGTCGCCTTCGGCCTGTTCCAGGTCTTTTTGACCATTTGGGGCGCCATTGGCCTCGTCGCCCAAAACGAGCCGCTCGCCTTTGTGATGCTCATCCTGACCAACGCCATCCTCACCGGCTGCGCTTGGGCCAGCATCGCACGCGACCGCATCGCCCCGCGCGTCTTTGCGTTCGCCGCGCCCGACGCCCCCGCTCCCACCGGCAAGCTCGCCCGCCTGCGCGGCGCCTTTGTGGGCAAGCCACTCGTCGCCGCCGTGCTGTGCCTGCTGCTCGCCGGCGTCTTTGCGCTGCTAGGCATGGAGGTATCGTCCAACCACGACTTTACCTGGGTCTACCCCCTGTGCATCCTGCTCGAGTGGGCCATCATCACCACGCTCATGGTCGGCCTGTTCTTCCTGTTCCAGCGCCACGGCGCAGCTCCCGCGGTCCTGGCCTTTGCCCTCTTTGTCCTGGGCATTGCCGAGTTCTTCGTCATCACGTTTAAATCCATGCCCATCCAGCCGGGCGACCTTTCGGCCATCTCCACCGCCGCCGCGGTCGCCGGCACCGGCTACACCTTCTCGATCTCACTGTTCTGCGTGCTGTCCATGGGCTTTACCGCCATCGCCATGCTGCTGTGCGAGTACGCCGGCCTGGTGGCACCGCACCGTCAGAAGGGCGCCGCCAACGCCAAGCGCATGCTGCTCACCAACCTGCTCGTCGCCGTGCTGTGCCTGGGCGGTGTGACCGCACACGTCACGCTCATCGACTACTACAACACCCTCGGCATCACCGTCTACACCTGGCGCCCGCTCGAGAGCTACTGGCGCGAGGGCTACCTGCCCGCTTTCATTAGCGCAGCGCAGTCCATCAAGCCGCCCAAACCCGCCGACTACTCCGTCGACGATGCCAAGGCCACGCTCAAAAAGTACGCCAAGGCCTACGACAAGTCCGACGCGGCCAAGAGCGACGAGCGCGCCGCCGCAAAGGAGCAGTTCGACAGCGAGAAGCCCACGGTCATCGCCATCATGAACGAGACCTTCTCGGATCTTTCGATCTACCAGAACATGCGCGCCGGCTACGAAGGCCCGCAGTACTTTAAGAACCTGTCCAACTGCCTCAGCCGCGGCAAGCTCTACGTGAGCGCCTACGGCGGCGGCACCGCCAATACCGAGTTTGAGTTTATGACCGGCAACTCCATGGCCAACCTGGGCTCGGGCGTGTACCCCTACACCATCTACAACATGGAAACGACCGGGAACCTGGCAGAGCAGTTCAAGTCGCTCGGATATTCCACCACGGCCATGCACCCCAACCACGCCACCAACTGGAACCGCGAGAACGTCTACAAGGACTTTGGCTTTGACCAGTTCCTGTCCATCAACGATTTCCAGGGAGCCGACACCCTGCGCGGTATGGTGACCGACCAGGCTACCTACGACAAGATTCTTGAGCTGCTCGACCAGAACGCCGATCCGCAGTTTATCTTCGACGTGACCATGCAGAACCACTCGGGCTACGATACGGGCCTGCTGCCGGTCGACAAGCAGATGCACCTGAACATCGACACGACCGATCTGGACACCAAGACCGTCGAGGATGGCACGCTGTCCGATGTCGACGAGTATGTCTCGTGCATCGAGCAGTCCGACCAGGCGCTTCGCTACTTCCTCAACGCCCTGAGCAAACTCGATCGCAAGGTGGTCGTGGTGTTCTGGGGCGACCACCAGCCGTTCTTCCCGTCCAAGTTCAACGATAAGTGGTTTACCGGCGAGGACGATGCCACGCACCAGGAACGTCTGTGGCAGACCGACTACATCATCTGGGCCAACTACGACGTTGCCGGCTGCGACCAGACGAGTGAGGTCGACGACCTGTCCACCAACTACCTGTCCACGCAGCTCATGCAGCTGATTGGCGCCCCGCTGACTGACTACCAGAAAGCGCACATGACGCTGCGCGAGTCGCTGCCCGCTATCAACTCCGTGGGCTACGAGGACGCCAGCCTGCGCTGGGCGCTCTCCTCCAACGTCACCGGTGACGACGCTGCTGCCGCAGCCGCCACCAAGGCGCGCGAGGATTACGCCAAGATGCAATACTACGAGATGTTCCGCGACGGCAAGAACGTGTACACCGAGCACTTCCAGACCGAGGCCAACGAGACCGACCCCAACCTGGCACCGGGTACGACCAAGATCAAGTAGCGACCAGCTGCGAGTTCATAACTGAAACGTCTGTCCGGGCGGAGACATATAAGGTTCCCTGCTCGGGCAGTCCTGCGCAAGACGGGGGCCACATTAAGTGGCCTCCTTTGCGTGCGGAACTCGCGATGAACCTTACATACCTCCGCCCGGACAGACGCCTTGTTGTTGGGACACGGCTTGTCATAGGGGTATCCGCTGAACATATATAAGTTGAAGGCCACGTTATGTGGCCTTCTTTGGTTGCGGAAAGTGTGTCCCGGAATTCTTGTCTGGAATGGGATGCAGTTTCCGCTTGGGACCCGATTGGGAAAGTGTGTCCCACTATTCAGCTGGATTCCGGGATGTATTTTCCGGTTGAGGCTCGTTGGGAAAGTGCGTCCCACTTTGGGGGCTGATTCTGGGACGTGGTTTCCGGTTGGCTCTCATTGGGAAAGTTCATCCCATTTCTCGGCCTAATTATGGGACGCAGTTTCCGCTTGCGGAGTCTCCACTCAACAGAAAACCCGGGTGGCCTGTTTTT
>WGSR01000104.1 GCA_014871545.1 Collinsella sp.
GGGCACGCGGCCCTCTCGGGTTCGGGGCGCTGCACACCGGACTGGTTGTCTGAATTAAAGAAAGTGAAGGCCCCTTTCGGGGCCTTCTTTTTAGAGGAATTCGCCTACTCGGTGGACTTCGGGTTGTAGGTCTACGCCGAACTGCTCTTTGACTTTGGCTTGGATGTCGCGGATGAGTTCGTCGACGTCGGCGGCGGTGGCGCGGTTGGCGTTGACGATGAAGCCGCAGTGTTTTTCGCTCACCTGCGCGCCGCCGACAGCATGGCCGCGCAGACCGGCATCCATGATGAGCTTGCCGGCAAAGTAGCCCTCGGGGCGTTTGAAAGTGGAGCCGGCGCTCGGCATGTCGAGCGGCTGCTTGTCCTCGCGGCGCTGGCGGTAGTCGTCCATGTCGGCCTTGATCATCGCGGCGTTGCCCGGGGCGAGGTGAAAGGTGGCAGAGAGCACGATAAAGCCGTCGTCGGCGATGCGGCTCTTGCGATAGCCCAGGTTAAGCTCGTCGACATCGAACTCAATGATATTGCCGCTGCCGCGGGTGCCGTCGTCGAGCGCGCGGGCGGGCTTATAGACGCGCACGGACTCCAAAACATCGGCCATGCAGGCGCCGTAGGCACCGGCGTTCATATAGCAGGCGCCGCCGACCGAGCCGGGGATGCCCGAGAGGGGCTCCATGCCGGTGAGGCAGGCTTCGGCGGCAGCCGCGGCGACATCGGAAAGCAGGGCGCCGGCTGCTGCCGTAACATGCGTGCCGTCGACGGTGATGTTAGAGAGGCCTTCGCCCAGTGCCACGACGACACCGCGGATACCCTTGTCACCGACGAGCAGGTCGGAACCGTTGCCCACAATGGTGAGCGGCAGATCGCAGCGGTAGCAGGTGTCAAGCGTGGCGACGAGTCCCTGCTCGGTATCGGGCGTGACAAAGACGTCGGCCGGGCCGCCGATCTTAAACGTGGTGTGCTCGCGCATGGGCTCGCTCATGAGCACGTTGTCCTCGCCGGCAACACCGGCGAGCGCGCAGAGCAGGTCCTCGTTAAAAAAGTCATTTTCGTGCATACGAATATCCGCCTTATGGTTGGTGGTCGTTTTCATCAATCGAATGCAATATACCCCACCCGGATGGATTTGGTGCAAAGCAACCTGACCCCAATGCATCACATGGTGCAAAGGGGTCAGGTTGCTTTGCACCAATCGCGGCGATAAAACAGCCGTCTACCGGATTGGTAAAGTGTTTATCATCGAGGTAGAGGGACGGTCGCTATACTTTTAAGAGATTGCGCGAATATTCGGAAGGAGCGAGATGGGCAACAAAGTTACTCTCAAGCAGATTGCCCAGGAGGTGGGGCTTTCCCCTTCGTCGGTCTCGCTTGTTCTCAACAATCGGCCTTGTCGCATCTCGGAAGAAAACCGCAAGCGCATCAAAGAGGTCGCGTCGCGCAATCATTATGTTCCTAACCAGATCGCGCGTAGCCTGGTCATGCGCGAGTCGCGCACGCTTGGCCTTATCGTCCCTAACATCGAGAGCCGCTTTTTTGCTTCGCTCGCCGGCAGCTTGGAAAAGCGCTGCCGCGAGGACGGCTATGCGCTCTTTATTACCAGCTCGGGCGGAAGTGCCGAGGACGATCTGGAGCTCCTGCGCCAGCTAGTGACGCGCGGCGTCGATGGTGTGTTCTTGGTCGTGGGTGACGAGTTCTCCGACGACCGCGCCCTGCGCGAAGAGGTCAGCCATCTACCCATCCCGGCGGTAATGGTCGACCGTGCCATTGAGGGGCTCGAGTGCGACAAGGTGATGTTCGACCACGAGATGGGTGGCTACATGGCTACCCGCTACTTGATCGAGCAGGGGCACCGTCGCATTGCCTGCTTGGTTAATGCGCGCCGTTCCAATACGGGTCGTAAGCGTCTTGCCGGCTATGAGCGTGCGCTGCGCGAGGTGGGGCTGCCTATTGACGCGCGTTTGGAGTTTGAGAGCGAGTACTACATTCCGAGCGCATACGAGGCCTCGGAGGCGGTGCTCGCAACTGACGCCACCGCCGTGTTCGCAAGCTCGGATAACATTGCCCTCGGTCTGCTCAAGCGCTTGCACGAGATGGGGAAGAGCATTCCGGGCGATATCTCGGTCGTAAGCTATGACAACTCGGCGGCCGACGTTCTCTTTGAGCCGGCGCTGACCGCGATCGAGCAGGATCCTGGTGTCCTTGCGGAGCATGCTTTTGGCTGCATGTCCAAGCGTCTTGCCGGTAGGGGCGGTAGACGTGCCGAAGAGGTCGTTCTGGAGCCGGCGCTTATCGTTAAGGACAGCGTGCTCGAGCTTACCGAATGTAGCTAAGCGTACTTGCTTGTTTGCATAGATTGCATGCGGAGTGTCCGCTATTTGCCGGCAGGCACCCCGGCCCTCGTCCGTGAACTCTTCCGCTGGGCGAGCCATAGACGCCGCGCACCGATAGGGTAAGGCGGCGGCTTGAAATTGGTGCTATATTCAGCTTGAGTTGTTTAATACTAGTACGGGAGGCTGATATGGGGCTGTTCAAGAAGAAAAACCCGCAGGATGCCTTTGATCCCGATGTGTTTACCATCACGGATACGATTTTGGACCCGCCGCGGTTTACGTTTTTGCCGGCTATCTACCAGGATGCCACGCATCGCAAGTGGGCCGTACATCAGCGCGGCGGCGAGCCGAAGATTTTTGACTATGCGGACGTGTTGCAGTGCGAAGTGGCCGAGGCGGGCGATCCGGAGGCCGAAGAAGCGGTCTCTAAACAGGAATTTGCCCAGCGTATCCTGGCAAATCCTGCCAAGGCGGCGAAAATAAACGCTGCCAAGCGTAATATGTGTCTTGGTATGGGCGTTGTTGTGGCGGTTCAGACGGGAAAAGACGAGGTTTCCAAATTAGAGATTCCCGTTATGACCGACGAAGTCAAACGCGATTCAAGTCTATATAAGTCGTATCGGAATGTCGCCGAGAAGATCAAGGCCGAATTTGATGCCATGGGAGGGCTGGCCTAATTTTGGCGGCATACGTTTCTGAATGAGGAGTCTGTGCAATGGCAGGCGAATCTTATGCAATTCCCCCCAAAGATCGTGCTGTTGAGGGAATTCTTTGGTATATCCAGCACCATCAGCTTGCCGGCGGTGATCGCCTGCCGGCCGAGCGCGTGCTGTGCGAAGAGATTGGCGTTTCGCGTACGGCGTTGCGTGCCGGTATCACGCGGCTCATCTCGTGTGGAACGCTCGAGAGCCGTCGCGGATCGGGTACGTATGTGTGTCCTCCCAAGCCGCTGAACATCTTCCAGGAAACGTATAACTTCTCCGATGCTGTGCGGACTGCCGGCCTGCACCCCTCTTCTCGTCTGGTTTCCACCGGGACCATCGAGGCGGATAAGACGCTTGCCGACAAGCTTAGGGTGGCTGTAGGCGCCCCTTTGCTCCGCATGCAGCGCGTTCGACTTATTGAGGGCGAGCCGGCGTCAATCGAGACGGCTCACGTTAACCTGTCCCTGTGCCCATCGCTTATCGAGCACGATTTTGAGTGCGAGAGCCTTTACGATGTCTTGCTCAAAGAAGGTGGCGTGCGTGTTGAGCATGGACGTGAGCATATCTCCATCTCGCGTTTGAACGCCGAAGAGGCCGAGCTGCTCCAGCAAGAAGAGGGAACGCCGGTGTTCTATGAGAGCTCGATCGAATTTGATAAGGACATGCGTTTTGTGGAGCATTGCAAATCGGTGATTTTGCCCACAAAGTTCCGCTTTGCCGATAACGGCGAAGAGAACGGCATGAGGAGCGTGGCAGGTGAACAATGGCTGAAACAGTAGATGCCACCCCGGTTTATATGCGCATTCGACGCCGCATCGAGGAACGTATCGAGCGCGGTATATATCCCACGGGTTCCATGATTCCGTCCGAAAAAGACCTTGCCGAGGAATTTGGTACGACACGCTTGACCATCCGAAGCGCTGTCGATGAGCTGGTTCGGCGCGGGCAGATTCGCCGTGTTCGGGGAAAAGGTGCCTTTGTGGCGCAGAAAGTACCTGCTTTTTTTGAACGCACGGTCGGTTTCCGTGAATCGGTCCGTGCTTCGGGCGGCGAGCCGTCCGTCCGTATTCTCGCGCGTTCCATGCGTTATGCGGGGCCATATTACGCCGACCTGTTTGGCATCGCCGAGGACGACCTGCTCTATTCCGTTCGACGCCTGAACTGCATAAACGGTAGCCCCGTATCGATTGAGACGGCGCTGATTCCCTGCCTGCTGTTCCCAACCATCGAAGATATTGACGTGTCGGTCTTCAGTTTGTACGAGACCTATGAGATGCTGGGCCGAAAGCCAGTCATGGCACAGGAAAAGCTCGATATCGAAGCGCTGGGCGCACGAGATGCCGGCCTCCTTGGACTGGAACAGGGCGATCTTGTTTTGCTTTTGGAATGCGTGAGCTATGACGCGAGCGGTCAGGCTATCGAGTATGTAAAGTCCTTCAATCGTGGCGATACGGGCGGCTACACCTATACGTACTAGCTGGTATTTTGTGAATAACGGCTGGGAAACTAACCAGTTTTGATCGTTGGGTCAGCTGTATATACAACCTTACAGGGCTCAAAATCGACCGTTCGCCGATGGGGATATATTAATCGACAAAGAGGTATCAAAAAGCCGTAACCTGTAACTGTGATTGGTATCAAATACTAATGATTTGTTACGAGGTGAGACGATGAAGATGCTCGATTACGTTCAGCTTGCCCATGTGCGTATGGGGGAGAACCTCGAGCGTTCGTCTGAGCTGGTAGCGCAGCTCGTTGATATTTTCCAGTCCGGTTCTTTTGACGCGCTGCGCATCGTTGCTTCGGGTTCGTCGCGCCATGCCGCCGATTGCGCCCGCGATTACCTGCAAGATGCCCTGCAAATGCAGGTGTCCGTTGTGACGCCCGAGGCCTTCGTTGATTTTGAACACACCTATCCGCAGCATGCGCTCAACATTGCCGTTTCGCAGAGTGGCTATTCGACCAATACGATTGCGGCGCTCGATTACATGCGCGCACACGATATGGCTGCAGTTGCGCTCACGGCAAACGTCGAGGCACCCATCAAGGAACACGCTGACATCGTTCTTGACTACGGTGTGGGCGTCGAGTCGGTGGACTTTGTGACTCTGGGCGTCGAGGTGCTCGTTGAGTACCTGGTGCTCTTTGGTATTTACGGCGGTCAGGCGCGCGGAACGATTGACGCCAAGGGCGTTGCCCAGCGTCTTGACGACCTGCGCGAGGCCATCCAGGCCAATGCCGTGATGTGCAAGTCCGCCGAGGCATATGTCCAAGACCACATGCTCGAGCTTTCTGAGCACACGCCCGCCATGGTCGTCGGCAACGGCCCCAACTATGGCGTTGCCGAAGAGGCGGCCCTCAAGCTGAGCGAGACCATCAAGATTCCTGCCATGCATCACGAAGGCGAGGAGTTCGTCCACGGTCCCGAGATGCAGATCGTTCCGGGCTATCTGGTGTTTATTGTCGACGATCCGCAGGGGTCGGAGCGTCTTGCGAATATCGCTGATGCGCTATCGAACGTTACGACAAAAACGGTGCTGCTCACGGCCCATCCCAAGGGTAGGGCTCACGAGGTTGCGGTGCCTCAGGTGGCTCCGCTGCTCAGCGCAATTCCCAATTTGGTGTTCTTCCAGACGATTGCGGCAATGATCGCCGAGCGTCTGAAGTCATGGGACGTGCACCCGTATCTCGATGCCGTCTCCAAGCAAATGGAGGTCAAGGCAGAGGGCTACGAAGAATCAGTCAATGCGCTTAAGGCCAAAGCGGCCGAGTGTTACGGAATGTAAGCGGGTTTGATGCCCGTTGGCATGGGGGATGTGAAGACAACCCCAGAAAGGAGAGACAAATGAAGGAAACCGAGAAGATCGAGATCATGCATTTCGACCAGGAGGGCTATCTCG
>WGSR01000105.1 GCA_014871545.1 Collinsella sp.
ACAAATCCAAGTTAGACCATTTCAAATGGTTCGATGTCTGCCCGGATGCGACACTGAAGTAAGTGTCCATCCTCGCAGTATCCGGTTCTCAAGGTGCACGCCTTCGCGGCTCATCCGGTCCGACCGGGCCGCGCGGCAAGGAGATATATTGCCAGACCGCGAAGCTCTGTGGGACGTCAATTCCGCTCTTCACAAGTCCTACACAACATATTGCTTTCTATAGGTAATAGAAAGACTGGTGCGGATCTTCCGCACGTATCAGATGATGACCCTTTGGTTCAGGAATATATAGAGATCGGTCACCTGTAAGTGTTTATCTACCCGCGCTTTTAGCAATGTAAACCGCGCTTCAGATAAAAAGAGGGAGCGCCGCGCACAACGCGACACTCCCCTAGCGATTCAAGAGAATCTATTAGGCCTCGAGAGCCTTCTTGGCGATGGTAGCCAGCTCGTTGAAGGACTCGATGTCCTCGTAAGCCATCTGAGCCAGGACCTTGCGGTCGAGCTCGATGCCGGCAACCTTCAGGCCGTGCATGAACTGAGAGTAAGAGATGTCGTTCAGGCGAGCAGCAGCGTTGATACGAGTGATCCAAAGAGAACGGATCTCGCGCTTCTTGTTGCGGCGATCACGATACTGATACTGCAGGGAGTGCTGGACCTGCTCTTTAGCATGCTTGTAAGTACGCGAAGCGGCACCGTAGTAACCCTTCGCACGGTGCATAACGGTACGGCGCTTCTTCTTGGCGGCAACAGCGCGCTTAATACGTGCCATGTTCTATCAACTCCTAGACGGTAAAACGAAAAACGGGAACGCGAACTTAGGCGAGACGCGACTTGATGACCTTGCGGTCGGCAGCGGCAATCTCGGTCTCCTGACGGAAGCCACGCTTACGCTTGGTGGACTTCTTGCTCAGGATGTGGCTCTTGAAAGCCTTGGCGCGCATAAGCTTGCCGGTACCAGTCTTGCGGAAACGCTTCTTGGTGCCGCTGTGGGACTTCATCTTAGGCATGAAATACTCCTTAATCGGTTACAGAACACTAGTTACTTAGTATCGCTTGCCGCTTTATCCTCATCGAAGGCGCCCTTAATCGGGGCGAGCAGCATAAGCATGTTACGGCCTTCCATCTTAGGCTTGGACTCGACCGTAGCGTAAGGCTTGAGATCCTCGGCGAGACGCTCGAGAACGTTAAGGCCCTGCTCCGGGTGAGCCATCTCACGGCCGCGGAACATGATGGTGATCTTAACGCGTGCGCCCTTCTTGAGGAAACGCAGAACGTGGCCCTTCTTGGTCTCGTAGTCGCCAACGTCGATCTTGGGTCGGAACTTCATTTCCTTGACCTCGACCTTGGACTGGTTCTTACGAGCAGCCTTGGCCTTCATGGCCTGCTGGTACTTGAACTTACCGTAGTCCATGACCTTGCAGACCGGCGGCTCCGCGTTGGGAGCGATCTCGACCAGGTCGAGACCCTGATCGTCGGCGACGCGCTGGGCATCGCGAATGGCGAACAGGCCGAGCTGAGAGCCATCGACGCCAATCAAACGGCACGACGATGCAGTGATCTCGTCGTTGATGCGAGTGTCATCAGACTTAGCTATTTTCCCTACCTCCATTCATAAAAAAATAACCCGGCGCTTCTCAGCAACCAGGTCGTACACATAGACTTCCTCGATTTGAGGAAGGGAATCTAAGTTGTATGACCAGTCAGCTGCTCATTGGCGCCAAAAGGTGGGAACCCTCGGGTTCCTCTTTAGGGCATTGCGGGAACAACGCCTTGCGAATAATAACACGTACAGCGCGTTATCACATTACGTACACGAAAAAGGGACCTTGACCCCCTTGAACGCTCGCTTGCATGTATGGTGCCCGAGGCGAGACTCGAAGGGCCTTCGCTTCGCGAAGCCCCGGGGTTCGGACGCGTGGCGCCCTCGCCACGCTCCGCTACAAACAGGCCGCAGGCCTGTTTGCTTAACGCTTCGCGCGCTCACGCGAGTTCGGCACGAAAAAGGGGGCCGCAACCCCCTTGAACGCTCACTTGCATGTATGGTGCCCGAGGCGAGACTCGAACTCGCACGTTGTTGCCAACGGTGGATTTTGAGTCCACTGCGTCTGCCAATTCCGCCACTCGGGCACGTAATGCGTGAGTTAGTTTATCACAGCTTTCTGTTGATTAGTCCGAAAATGGAACTTCAAGCATTTCGATGAGTTCGACCGTGCGTAGCATCTCGCGCTGACGGCATCCGCGACCGTCGACCGAAGCCTCACCCATCTGGTTATCGTAAGGGTCCTCGCGCATGCCGTCGAAAGAGGGCTCAAACTCTGCCTGGAATCGATTGTTGGCCACCATACGCCATGGGTCGAGATTGCCAAAGTAGTGACGGCGGCGCCACTCCTCCCCCATCCTGCGAGCAGAAGATCCAAATGACACGTCGGCGTTGAGCCAACCGGTCTGCGGCGTATAGAACTCTGCCCAGTCGTGCGACCCCACCGAATCGGGCGCAACGTACAGGCCGCTCTGCCAACGGGCAGGCACGCCCGCGATACGGCACATGGTGATAAACGTGAGCGCCATAACGCCGCAATCGCCGCGGAGCGAATGCGCGCAGTCATCGGCAATAGATCCCAAAAGCAAGTACGGCGGCTGATAGCGATAGTCGATATACTGCGTCAGGTAATCATAGATAGCACGAGCGCGATCGAGCGGATCCTCGAGTCCGTCAACAACACCGGCCGTCAGCTGCTGCAGATACGGCGTAAATGCAATGTGCGGACGGTCCTCGGAAATATCCTCGGGCAGAGGCGCGTCCATACGCGGATGAACCGGAAGTGTGCCACCGTAGACATCACAATAAGCAGCATCGATGTGATAACGATAGGTCACCGAGAATGAGCGCTCACTCGAAGAAGACCACGAGGCGGTACGCGCCGAAGCGTTCGCGGGAGCAACAGTACCCTCCGGCGTCATGTCGAGAATCTCGACCTGAGACTGTTGGCGGCAGGTGGCGGCAACGGGAAGCCAAGCGTGAACGGTCTCCCCCTCTAGAGCGCCGGGGACAGACAAGGACGCCTGAAGCGTAATAACGCGAGTCAATCCGTTTTGCGACTCCATCTCCTTGAGCATCTCGTTGCGCAGTGCTATTCCGTCCGTAGAATCGGGACGCATGCCGGGGACCTCTTTGGGATATACGCGAAGCGAATCGAGGAAGTTGTCGAGAACGAACAGCTCGCCGTCGATAAAGCGCCAGTCAATACGCTTACGGTCAATCAGATCGTCAAACTGCTCCTCGGTAAACTCAGGCCACTCCTCGCGAATCATCGCAATAGCTCGATCGCGCGACACCGAAAAATGAAGCGGCGTCTCAAGCATGCGATACCGCTCGGCACGAACGCAGGCTGCCAGGGAAGGCTCAGGATTCTGCTCCAAAAGGCGATCGCAGGCGGCAACAGCCTGCGTCAAATACCCGGCATCCTTAAGACGAAGAATCTCAGGCGGTAGTCCAATATCGAGATGGCGAAAATCATCGCAGCAAACATCAACAGAGCAACCAACAGGCCCCTCGTCAATAACCTTCCCATCCGAAGGCAGCACATTAATAACAGCCATACCAAACTCCAAGTCATTAGAACTCTTGAAGCCCATTGTAGCGAGATAAAAAAGAAAGCCCCAATAAAGGAACCCTCAACACCGATAAACGGTACCTCTAAAAATGAATTCAGCCCAGTAACCCTGTAGCGAGTTAACAAAGGAGGCCCCGTTCACCCGGAGCTGATTCCGTCGCGCGACTTCTAGCGAAGCCAGTAGCCACCTTAATTCAGACTCGTAACCCTGCGGCGTTAAACGAAGGAAGCCCCGTCTCCCGGAACTGTTTCCTTGGCGCGACTTCTGGCGAAGCCAGGTGAGCGCAAAGGAAACAGTGTAGGGAGACGGGGCTTCCGGTGGGAAGTTTAGCTACGCTTACGCCTTGTTGACGGAGCCAAACTCCTCCATGAGCTCCTTGGTGCGGGCAACGATGTTGTCGCGACCAGGCTTGAGGAGCTTGCGGGGGTCAAAGCCCTTGCCCTGCTGATCCTTGCCGGCCTCGATGTACTCGCGAACGCCCTTGGCGAAGACGAGCTGCAGGTCGGTGTTGACGTTGATCTTGGAGATACCCAGGGAGATGGCCTTCTTGATCTGATCCTCGGGGATGCCGGTACCACCGTGCAGAACGAGGGGCAGGTCGCCGGTCTGAGCCTTGATCTCGCCCAGACGCTCGAAGGAAAGGCCAGCCCAGTCGGCGGGATACACGCCGTGGATGTTGCCGATACCGCAGGCGAGGAAGTCGACGCCCAGGTCAGCAATCTGCTTGCACTCAGCGGGGTCAGCGAGCTCGCCGTTGGAGGTCACGCCGTCCTCGGTGCCGCCGATGCCGCCGACCTCGGCCTCGATGGACATGCCCTTGGAGTGGGCAAGCTCAACGAGCTCCTTGGTGCGGTCGAGGTTAAGCTGGAAGGTCTCCTCGTGAGAGCCGTCATACATGATGGACGTGAAGCCGGCCTCGATGCACTTGAAGCAGTCCTCGTAAGAACCGTGATCGAGGTGAAGGGCGACGGGAACGGTAACGCCCGTGGCCTCGACGGCAGCCTTGACCATGTCGGCGCAGACCTTGAAACCGCCCATCCACTTAGCGGCACCAGCGGTGCACTGAAGGATCAGCGGAGACTTGGCCTCCTCGGCGGCCTGGAGAATAGCCAGGGTCCACTCGAGGTTGTTGGTGTTGAAGGCACCGAGAGCGTACTTGCCGGCCTCGGCCTTCTTGAGCATGTCTGCTGCGTTGACGAGCATAAAAGAAACCTCCTGTAAGGTTGCTCCGATAACGCCTGAGATTTTACCACGACATACCCGAGCATAAACGTTCGTTTGTTCACGAATACCATCCGATTGGACAAATTTTGACCGTTTGCCCCACAGAATCGACCCACTGGGGAAAATAGCTTGACGATTGAGCGGTCTTCGTGGTTCGAAAGACGGCTTCGAGCCTACATCTGCATAAACGGGTTCTGCATAAGTTCGCGCGCCATCGTGGTCGAATCGCCATGGCCCGTCAAGCAAACGGTATCGGGCGGAAGCGTCTTGGCAAGTTTGGAAAGCGAGCGCATAATCGCCGCCTCGTCACCGCCGGAAAGATCGGTACGACCGTGGCTGCCCGGGAAAAGCGTGTCGCCCACAAAGGCGATGTTCCCCTGCTCGGTCGCGGCGAACAGGACGATGCCGCCCGGCGTATGCCCCGGCGTCTCGATCACCTGCAGGCAGACGTCGCCCACCTCGATTGTATCGCCCTCGGCAAGCAAGCGCGTCGGCTCACCCGGATCGGGCGTCTCGATGCCCCACATGGCGCGCTGCTCCTCGATATTTGCGCGAGGTACCGTCACGTCCTTAGCGCACAACTCATATAGTGCGCTGTCGCCAACGACAGCTCGAACCCCGGCAACCCCGCCAACATGGTCGGCATGACCGTGCGTGCAGACAGAGCCGAGTACGCGCACCTCGGGATGCGCGGTGCGGATATGCTCCACAAGACGCTCGCCCTCCCACGCCGGATCGACGATTAAGCACTCGTCATTCGAAATCACGGCGTAACTGTTGGTCTGAATCGGGCCGTTGACGAGCGCCTCAATCGAAGCCGCACCTCGGGGTGTCAGGTCCAAAGTCATATCGCCCATGCGCATACCCTCCTTCTAAAATACGTTCGAGGCACCAAACGATGCCTCGAACGTAACCAATATCTATGATGCTGAGAGGCTCTCGCACCTACACACGGCGCTTGAGCTGAGCTCCGCCTTCGCCGGGCATAAGACGGCGAGCGTCGTAGACCGAATCGACACTGCTGATGGAAGCCAGCAGCGGATCCAGACCACTCGCGTCCGAGATCTCGACCATAAAGCGCAGGG
>WGSR01000106.1 GCA_014871545.1 Collinsella sp.
AACGACAGGATGGATGGTCCAAGCGTGAGTCTCGGCAGCAAACTATCCAATGCAAAGGTGTCCTTTGCGATATTTAAGCGCGACATTAAGCGACTGCTTGTGAACCCCGTCGCCCTGGTGGTTACCCTAGGCGTGTGCGTTATTCCCTCGCTGTATGCCTGGTATAACATCGTGGCAAACTGGGATCCGTATGGAAACACCCAAGGCATCAAGATTGCTATCGCCAACAACGATCGAGGCACCCAAAACGACTTGGTGGGTGAGCTCAACGCTGGCGACAAAGTGGTCGACCAGCTCAAGGAGAATCATCAGTTGGGCTGGACGTTCGTCGACTCGACGGCCGATGCCAAGGAGGGCGTCGAGAGCGGCGAGTACTATGCCGCTATCGTGATTCCCAAGAACTTCTCGGATAACCTGGTTTCGATGCTCGACGGCAACTACCATCAGCCCAAGCTCACGTACTACGTCAATGAGAAGAAGAGCGCCATTGCGCCCAAGGTTACCGATACCGGTGCAAACACCATCGAGGAGCAGATCAACTCGGAATTTGTCTCTACGGTAGGCAAGACTGTTGCCGGTATCGCCAAGGATGCTGGTGTCGATTTAAAGGACAAGGCAACCCAGACTCAGGACTCGCTGGCAAGTTCGGTGTCCGAGGCGTCCGACACCTTGGGCGAGGTGCGCGATTCGATTGGCGATATGAATGCCGCCATCGATAAGACGAGTGGCGCTATCGCCTCGGCTGATGCGGCACTTGCCGGCTTGCAAGGCCAGGCACCGTCGCTGACGCAGGCGATCTCCCAGGGCAACGACCTGCTGAGCGAAGCTCGCACCACGGCGGGCAACTCCATCACCTCGCTCTCCAAGGCGCTCTCGGAAGGCAGCCTTGCGCTCACCAAGACGTCGGCCTCTGCGAACGCTGCCATCGGCAAGCTGACGGGCGCGGTCACATCTACGACCACCCGTATCGACAACTCGCTCGAGTCTCTTCAAGCGACGATCGACCACAATAAGGCCGTTATCGGGCACTTGGAGATTCTCGCCAATGACACGTCGACAGGTTCCGAGGAAATTGACGCGCGCATTGTATCGACCATCGATTTGCTTCGAGAGCAGAATGAAAAGCTTCAGAGCATCAAGGACGGTCTGTCCGCGCAGTCGAGCGCCATGGCGAATGACGCAGCGGCTGTTTCGGGTGCCAGTGACGCTATCAATAACGCAATTCATACCGGTGCGACCAACCTTGGCCAAGCCCAGACGGACTTGGGCCAAAACGCGCTGCCGAAGGCCTCGAGCGCGCTCGACTCTTTTGCTGCCGTTTCGGGCGACCTGACCGGTATCGTCTCGGGTATGACACCTACACTTGCAAATGCGCGCGGCACGTTGGCGCAGCTTAGCGCTACGCTCGGCCAGGCCAAGACCACGCTGTCCCAGACCGATTCCTCGCTTGCCAAGGTCCAGGACAAGCTTGCAACCGCCGCCAATGACATCGCGGCGCTGCAGACCTCCGAGTCCATGGGCGAGCTGGCCGATCTGATGGGCGTCGATGTCAATGACGTGGCAGATTTCATGGCGTCTCCGGTTGAGTTGACGTCCAAGTCAATCTATCCGGTCAAGAGCTTTGGCTCGGGCATCGCTCCCTTCTACACCAATCTGGCGCTTTGGGTGGGCGGCTATGTGCTCATCGCCATTTACAAGCTCGAGGTCGACCGTGAAGGTGTTGGCAGCTTTACGGCGCGCCAAGGCTACTTTGGCCGCTGGTTGCTCATGGTGATCCTGGGCGCGTTGCAGGCCATCATCGTTACGGTAGGCGATCTGGTGATTGGCGTGCAGTGCGTCAGCCCGCTGCTGTTCGTGCTGGGCGGCATCGCCATTTCGTTCACCTACGTCAATATCATCTATGCGCTGTCCACCACGTTTAAGCATATCGGCAAGGCTATCGGCGTCATTCTCGTCATCGTGCAGATCCCGGGTTCGTCGGGCATGTACCCCATCGAGATGATGCCCGGCTTCTTCCAGTGGCTGCACCCGCTGCTGCCCTTTACCTACGGCATCAATCTGCTGCGCGAGACGGTCGGCGGCATGTATTCGTTCAACTACCTGTTTAACCTGTGCATTCTGGGCGTGTTCTTGATCGTGGCGCTCTTTATCGGCCTGCAGCTGCGTCCGCTGCTGCTCAACCTTAACCTGCTCTTTGATAAACAGCTCTCCACGACCGGTATGATGATTTGCGAGTCCAACGACCTGCCGCGCCAGCGCTACTCGCTGCGCACGGCCATGCGCGTCATGCTCGATTCCGATTCGTACCGTCGCGAACTGCTCGATCATGCGGTCGCCTTTGAACATCGCTACCCGTACTACATCAAGGGCGGTTTTGCCGCCGTGGTGGGCGTTCAGGTCCTGCTCTTTGTCCTGTCGACGGTTCTCGATATCGACAATAACGGCAAGATCATCCTGCTTGTCATTTGGATCATCTCGGTTATTGCCATCTGCGGCTGGCTTATCAATATCGAATATATCCGAGCGAGCCTCAATACCCAGATGCGCATCTCGGCGCTTTCGGATGAGGACCTGCGTCGCGAGATGCGCGAACACACGGCCGCCATTCCTGCCGCCCGCCACATGTTTGGCCTCAACGCCAGCGAGCGTGGTGCCAAGGGCGGCGATCAGTCCACGGGCCGCTTGCCGCATATCGGCTCGCACCATAAATCTCAGGGCAGCGACAGCACAGCCACAAATGATGGAGATACCACCGCGCTTGGCAAGCACTCCAAAGGAGGTGAGGCATAAATGAAGAACATCCTGCATCTGTTTAAGCGCGATGTCCAAAACGTGTCTCGCTCCGTGATCGGCTTGGTTGTCGTGATGGGCCTCATTATCGTACCGTGTCTGTACGCGTGGTTTAACATCGCCGGCAGCTGGGATCCGTACGGCAACACCGGCAATCTTAAGATCGCCGTGGTCAACACCGATGAGGGTTACGAGAGCGATTTGATCCCCGTCGAGGTTAACGTGGGCGAAAACGTGACCGCCACCCTACGCGGCAACGAGAGCTTCGATTGGGTTGTGCTCAACAATCGCGAAAAGGCTATCGAGGGCGTTAAGTCGGGCGCGTACTATGCTGCCGTCGTTATCCCCAAAACGTTTAGCGCTGACATGATGACGCTTTTCTCGACCGACGTGAAGCATGCCGATATCGAGTTCTACGAGAATCAGAAGGCCAACGCCATTGCGCAGATCGTGACCGAGAAGGGTTCGAGCGCCGTCCAGAGCCAGGTTAACAAAACTTTTACCGAGACCATTACGACGATCGGTCTTAAGACGGTGTCCAGCCTGCTCGATTACATGAGCACCGACCAGGTGGGTAACTTTATCGCCAACCTGTCCTCGACGCTCGGCGATTCGATTGAGGACCTGCGAGACGTTCGGGCAAATGCTTCGTCGCTGGCGGGCATTTTGAGCTCCACGTCCGATTCGCTGACGTCGGCGAGCGGCATGCTCAAGCAGACGGGCACGGTCGATGAGTCAACGAAGCAGCTGATGGAGCATGTCAAGAGCGGTATTAGCGATTCCAAGGAAGCGCTGAAGGACGCCAACGACGCCATCAATGCCGCGATTGACGGAAGCGCGGGCTCGTTTGACAACGTGTCCGCCGAGCTTGCGAAGGCATTTGATGCCGCGAATCAACATGTCGACCTTACAGTGTCCCAGCTCAACGATGCCGCGGCGGCGCTCAACACGCGTGCCGACGATATCGACGCCACGGCCGACCAGCTCCGCAGCTTTGCCGATCAGGTGACTGACGAAAAACTCCAGGACAGCCTCAAGTCTGTGGCAACATCGCTGAGCAGGATTGCTGTGGAGTATCGCAACAACGCCAAGGACTTGACGGCCACCGCGAAGTCTCTCTCTGACAGCATGGCAGAGGTTAATAAGTCGCGTGCCGAGGTCGATCAGGCAATCGCGGATGCCAAGGCTGGTATCTCGGGTGCCAAGACTGACTACGACTCTACGTTTTCGGCCAAGGCAAAGGAGCTCAAGAAGACCATCTCGGGCGTTTTGGATTCGCTGAACGGTATTTCGAACGATCTGGATAGTGCTGTTGCTGGCCTGACCGACGCATCCGGTTCGCTGGCAAAGGGCCTCTCCAAGGCTGCAAAGCTGGTCAACAAGGCTTCTGATCAGCTGGGCGAGGCGTCGGACAAGATCAGTGCGTTTAAGGACGAGCTCGACGGCGCCTTGATGTCGGATGACCTCGCTACGATCAAGACGATGATCGGCAATGATCCCGAGGGTCTGGCCGTGTCGCTTTCCGGCCCCGTCGCGCTCGATCGCAAGCCGGTCTATCCGATCCGCAACTACGGTTCGGCCATGGCACCGTTCTACACGATTCTGTCGCTCTGGGTGGGCTCGATTGTGCTGGCGGCCATGATGAAGGTCTCGGTTGACGATGAGCTTATCAACGAGCTCATCCCCGTGCGCCTGCACGAGATCTACCTGGGCCGCTACCTGTTCTTTGGCGGTCTGGCCCTGCTGCAGGCAACGCTCGTGTGTGCGGGCGACATCCTGTTCTTTGGCATCCAGTGCGACGACCCGCTGCAGTTTGTGCTGGCGGGCTGGGTCGCGAGTCTCGTGTTCTCCAATATCGTCTACACGCTTACGGTTTCGTTTGGCGATATCGGCAAGGCGCTCGCCGTCGTGCTGCTGGTCATGCAGGTCGGCGGTTCGGGCGGCACGTTCCCCATCGAGATGACCGGCCCCGTGTTCCAGGCGATCTATCCGTTCCTGCCGTTCACCCACGGCATCAACGCCATGCATGCCGCCATGGCCGGTGCGTACCACATGGAGTACTGGATTGAGCTAGGCATTCTGGCGAGCTATCTGATTCCGTCGCTGGCACTGGGCGTCGTCTTCCGCCGCCCGGTCATCAAAGCCAACGACTGGATCATCGAAAAACTGGAGTCAACCAAATTGATTTAGTTCAGCAACGTAAACGCCGTCGGAACATCGAGATCTTCCAACCCGATGCTTTAGCGTAGTGAATTGCACGGGCTGCTTGGTTGTTGCTACAGTAGCGGGGCGTGCCGGGGGTCCGGTGCGCCCTGCTTTTATTTGACCATGAGGCGGCACGCAGCCATGCGCGTGCGGACACCACGCCCAGATTGAGCGCGAGGATGCCCTATGGCCCAGCATGCCACTGACAATATCGAAATGATGCCCGATAGCCCTGTTGCTCGCGAGGACCTGGGCGCGGGCGGCACCTCCCGCGGCGCCGGCGCTCGCTCGCCGCTGTTCTGGAAAGTCCTGC
Source organism: Collinsella sp. (assembly GCA_014871545.1). Lineage (GTDB taxonomy): Bacteria > Actinomycetota > Coriobacteriia > Coriobacteriales > Coriobacteriaceae > Collinsella. Next base: position 5,309 of record WGSR01000106.1, read on the forward strand.
TGCTTTCGGTGGCAGTCGTCTGGGGCTACTCCTTTACGACCATGAAGGACGCGCTCGACACCATTCCGGTGTTCGAACTGCTCTACGTGCGCTTTCTGCCTGCGGCGTTGGTCATGTTTTTCATCTTCCACAAGCGCATCATCGCGCACCTCAACGCCCGCAACCTTATCGTCGGACTTGGCATGGGCGCACTTATGTGGGCCGCCTACGCCCTGCAGACAGTCGGTCTGGCGCACACCACGGCGGGCAAGAATGCTTTTTTGACGGGCACGTATTGCATCGTTGTGCCGTTCGCGAGCTATTTTCTGAGCGGCGAAAAACTCACCCGCTATAACCTGGGCGCGGCGCTGCTGTGCTTGGCGGGCATTGGCTTGGTGGCGCTCGATAGCGTTGAATTCAACATCGGTGATGTCATTACGCTGGCGGGTGCGGTCTTTTTCGCCATCCAGATGGCGGTGACTGCCAAGTACGGTCGCAAAATGGACATCAACGTCATCACGTTTTGGATGTTTGTGGGCAACGGCGTGCTGAGCCTGGCAACGTCGCTGCTATTCGAGACCCAAGCGCCTCTGTCCGTGTGGACGCCGAGCTTTATCA
>WGSR01000107.1 GCA_014871545.1 Collinsella sp.
GAGCACAACCTTGCCAAGGTTGGGGTCGCGGGTTCGAGCCCCGTTGTCCGCTCCAAACGCAACAGCCCGACTACTACGGTAGCCGGGCTTTTTTTGTACCTATCTCCTAGGCTCGAACCCGAGAGGGGGCGAGCGTTTTGGGTCGTGGCTGTGGCGTTGTTTGTCGCGAATGTCCGCTTTGGGCGTATCATCGTGGGCATCTCGCATAACCTCGTTGCAAGGGAGATATGTCCCATGGCTACAGAAAAGTCTTCTTCGCGCTCATGGATGTCCGATGCCGCGATCTATCAGATCTACCCGCGCTCGTTTAAGGATTCGACTGGTTCGGGTCTGGGCGATATCGCGGGCATTACCCAGCAGATGGACTATCTTGAGCGACTGGGTATCGAGGCCATCTGGCTGAGCCCGTTTTATCCATCGCCTCTTGTCGATGGCGGCTATGATGTGGCGGACTACTGCGATGTCGACCCGCGTCTCGGCTCGCTTGACGACTTCGATGACATGATCGCTGCGGCTCACGCGCGCGGCATCAAGGTCATCGTCGACATCGTGCCCAACCATTCATCCAACCAGCACCCCTGGTTCAAAGCCGCTCTTGCCGCCGGCCCCGGATCGCCCGAGCGCGCCCGTTATATCTTCCGCGATGGTCGCGGCGAGCATGGCGAGCTGCCTCCCACCAATTGGAATGCCAACTTTGGCGGCCCCGCATGGACGCGTGTTGCGGACGGTCAGTGGTATCTGCACATGTTTACGCCCGAGCAACCGGACTTTGACTGGTCATGCCCCGAGGTTCATGCGCTCTTTTGCGACGTCCTGGCGTTTTGGAGCGATCGAGGCGTCGACGGCTTTCGCATTGATGTGGCGCAGGGTCTCGCCAAGGATCTCGACCGCGATGACCTCGACCGGTGGCATCTCGCCGAGGGCGATGACATGGTTGACGACGGCACCCATCCGCTGTGGGACCGCAATGAGGTCCACGAGATCTATCGCGAGTGGCGCCGCGTGTTCGACCGCTATAATCCGCCGCGCAGTGCCGTTGCCGAGGCGTGGGTGCTGCCCGAGCGCCAGTATCTCTATGCGCGTCCCAGCGAGCTTGGCCAGACATTCAACTTTGAGTTTGCCAAGGCCACTTGGACCTATGATGACATGCACACTGCAATCGAGAAGGGCTTGAAGGCAGCCGTCGAATCCGATTCCGCCTCGACCTGGGTACTCTCCAACCACGACGTGCCGCGCGTGGCGACACGCTATGCCCTGCCGCAAATCAAGGCGACGCGCTACCACCAGATTGCGCTCGACTGGCTCTTACGCGACGGGTTGTCTTATGACGAGGACCGTGAACTCGGCGAGCGCCGCGCGCGGGCGGCCCTTTTGCTTGAACTGGCGCTTCCGGGCTCGGCATACGTGTATCAGGGTGAGGAGCTCGGCCTTTTTGAGGTGGCTGACATCCCGTGGGCTGCACTCGAAGATCCTACTGCGACCAATACGCGCGGACCGAAGCGTGAGAAGGGGCGCGACGGCTGCCGTGTGCCCCTGCCGTGGGTGGCGGCGGACGATCCCGCGCAGGGCGGATCGTTTGGGTTTTCGCCGGCGGAAGCCGATGCGGCGCCCCATCTGCCGCAACCTGCATGGTTTTCCGATTACGCTGCCGATAGGGAAGAAGCGGACCCGACATCGATGCTTGCGCTCTATCGTGACGCCCTCTGGCTTCGGCGCAAGCTGCGCGGTTGCGCCAACGATCTTGCGTGGCTCGATCTTGACGGGCGCACCGGTCTTGCGGATGGTGCCGAGGGCGCCGAGGGCGGCGTCATCGCCTATCGCCGCGACAACGGCTGGGCGTGTGTGACGAACTTCGGCGCAGCAGCCGTGGAGCTGCCGGCGGGCAGGGTCCTGCTCACCTCATCACCGCTTGCAGACGGCAGGCTCGCGCAGGACAGCTCTGCCTGGATCATGCTCGGTGAGATGTAGGGGTCTCTTGCGGCGAGATTGCGTTTGCCCGCGCCTTCCGTGGTGGCTGATGTCTTCGCGAGGTTCGCGAGGGCGTTGCAAAACTTTTTAAAAAAAAGTTCTTGCATAGGATGCGGGCATCACGTAAGATTAATCCTCGTAAGCGGACATGGCTCAGTTGGTAGAGCACAACCTTGCCAAGGTTGGGGTCGCGGGTTCGAGCCCCGTTGTCCGCTCCATTTGGGCGTTTAGCTCAGGGGGAGAGCGCTTCCCTGACACGGAAGAGGTCAGAAGTTCAAATCTTCTAACGCCCACCAAATGTTCGCAGCTCAGAGGCTATGTCCTCTGGGCTGTTTTGTTTTTCTACCAAGCACGCCGTCAAATATGCCACCAAATATTGATCCAAGGTCCCCGTAGAGGTGCCGGCAGATTGCATACGTCCTGGCCGACCGTGACCGCAACATGTTGGTCAAGCATAATCTTTTGGATTCTTTTGGCGTGAGCGGCTTGGTTTTGGTAGGATTTGTCAGCGGCTTGACTAAGGGGGTTTTATAACTGCCATGCAGGTAGCCGTGTTGGTAACGTTTTACCGACTTCCCAAGAACCCCTCATTTTTAATGCGTCTGCAAAATGACTAATTGCTTTGACCTGCTGAAACACTATATGTTGTGTTTGACCTAAAAAAAGAATACAGGATATAGATGCCTCTTTGTCGTATGATAGATGGCGGACAGAGAACGAGAACCTTATTCGCCCCATTTGGACACGTCTTTGAGCCGCTTGATCGGCCGCGAGGATTGTCCGCATGAGGACTTATGGTTTATCGAGAACACAGATTGCGCGACGGCGCCGCAAGACAGGGGCAAGCCCTGCCGGGTATCGTTTGGCTCTGAAGCGCGATGAGGCTACGATGCGAAAGAGGCAAGAGGATGAAGATCATCAAGCGCAGCGGCACCGAGGTTGTCTTTGACATCGATAAGATCGTCAATGCCATCCGTGCCGCAAACTTGGAGGTCGAGGAGAGCTCTCGTCTTACCGACCGCCAGGTGGTTTACGCGGCGCAAAACGTCGCCGAGGCATGCGAGAACGCGGGCCACACTGTTTCGGTCGAGGAGATTCAGGATTTGGTCGAGGACGAGATCATGCGTCTCGACTGCTACGAGGTTGCCCGCCACTACATCATCTATCGCTATGTTCAGAGCCTGAAGCGCCAGAAGAACACGACCGATGACAAGATCCTGTCGCTGATCGAGTGCAATAACGAAGAGGTCAAGCAGGAGAACTCCAACAAGAACCCGACCGTCAATTCCGTTCAGCGTGACTACATGGCCGGCGAGATCTCCAAGGACCTGACTCAGCGTGTGCTGCTGCCTCAAGAGATCGTGGATGCCCATAATGAGGGCCTGATCCATTTCCACGATTCGGATTACTTTGCCCAGCACATGCACAACTGCGATCTGGTGAACCTGGAGGATATGCTCCAGAATGGTACTGTTATCTCGGGTACGCTGATTGAGAAGCCGCACAGCTTCTCGACCGCCTGCAACATCGCGACGCAGATCATCGCCCAGGTTGCTTCCTCCCAGTACGGTGGCCAGTCGATTTCGCTGACCCATCTTGCCCCGTTCGTCGAGGTGAGCCGTCAAAAGATTCGCGGCGAGGTCGCCCGCGAGCTCGAGGAGCTCGGCGTTTCCGCATCTCCCGAAAAGGTCCGCGAGGTTGTTGAGGACCGTCTGCGTGACGAGATCCGTCGCGGCGTTCAGACGATTCAGTATCAGGTCGTGACCCTTATGACCACGAATGGCCAGGCGCCGTTTGTGACGGTCTTTATGTATCTCAATGAGGCCCGTACGCCCCAGGAGAAGCACGACCTTGCCATGATTGTGGAGGAGACGCTTCGTCAGCGCTATGAGGGCGTTAAGAACGAAGCCGGCGTGTGGATCACCCCGGCGTTCCCCAAGCTCATCTACGTGCTCGAGGACGATAACGTTCACGAGGATTCCCCGTACTTCTACCTGACTCAGCTGGCTGCGAAGTGCACCGCCAAGCGCATGGTGCCCGACTACATCTCTGAGAAGAAGATGCGCGAGCTCAAGCTGTCGAAGGGCGAGACCGCGGGCAACGGCGACTGCTATACCTGCATGGGTTGTCGCAGCTTCCTGACGCCCGACCGCTCCGGTAACGGATTTAACAACGTGGCCAACGCGCTGAACTATGACCCGAACAAGCCCAAGTACTACGGTCGCTTTAACCAGGGTGTTGTGACCATCAACCTGCCTGATGTCGCGCTGAGCTCGCATCAGGATATGGACAAGTTCTGGAAGATCTTCGACGAGCGCCTTGAGCTGTGCCACCGCGCCCTGCTGTGCCGTCATGAGCGTCTGATGGGTACGCTTTCGGATGCCGCACCGATTCTTTGGCAGTACGGTGCCCTCGCCCGCCTGAAGAAGGGCGAGACGATCGACAAGCTGCTCGTGGGCGGTTACTCCACCATTAGTCTGGGTTATGCCGGCCTGTACGAGTGCGTCAAGTACATGACGGGCCACAGCCACACCGAGAAGGAGGGCACGCCCTTTGCCATGGCCGTCATGCAGCGCATGAACGACAAGTGCGCCGAGTGGAAGGCCGAAAGCGATATTGACTTCTCGCTGTACGGTACCCCGCTTGAGTCGACGACCTACAAGTTCGCCAAGTGCCTGCAGCGTCGTTTTGGCATCATCCCGGGCGTGACGGACAAGGGCTACATCACCAACAGCTACCACGTCCACGTGTCCGAGGAGATCGACGCATTCGACAAGCTCAAGTTCGAGGGTATGTTCCAGCAGCTTTCGCCGGGCGGTGCCATCTCCTACGTCGAGGTTCCCAACATGCAGGACAACCTCAAGGCTGTCATTCGCGTGATGCAGTACATCTACGACAACATCATGTACGCCGAGCTCAACACCAAGAGCGACTACTGCCAGGTGTGCGGCTACGACGGTGAGATCAAGATTGTCGAGGATGACGGCAAGCTGGTGTGGGAGTGCCCCAATTGCGGCAATCGTGACCAGGAGAAGATGAATGTCGCTCGTCGTACGTGCGGCTACATCGGTACCCAGTTCTGGAACCAGGGCCGAACCGAGGAGATCCGCGACCGCGTGCTGCATCTCTAATACCGCTCCGGGGCTGAGCCGGGAGGGCCGCTTGGGCATTTGCTCGCTATTTCGGACAGTCCTGCGCAAGACGAAGGCCACATTAAGTGGCCTTCTTTGCGTGCGGAACTCATATCGAGCAAAAGCCCAAGCGGCCCTCTCGGCTCAGCCAAGTTGACGTAGCGGAGATGCGGTTCGCGGTCTGCTCACTCCTCGAAGTTCTTAGCGGAAATAATTCGAGCTGCAGCTGCGATTTACTTGCGATGGCGGTTGAGCCGCAACCCAGTTTTTATTAGACCTCGAACCCTATACTCGATGTTCGTTTCGTTCATTGAGTTGCCCTTTGCATAAGGCCGGGACATATCGTCCCGCCCGCAGTTTCGCAGGCCGAAGGCCGAGAATGTTTGAGGACGGGATGATATGTCCCGGCCTCCCGGGAGAGTTACCTATGAACTACGCGAACATTAAGTATTTCGACATTGCTGATGGGGAAGGCGTTCGTACTTCTCTGTTTGTGAGCGGGTGCCGTCGCGGGTGCAAGAATTGCTTTAACTCCGTCGCGTGGGACTTTGCCGCGGGTGAAACGTTCGATCGTGCCGTCGAGGACAAGATTATCGAGAGCCTCGACCATCCCTTTATCGATGGTCTGACGATTTTGGGCGGCGAGCCTATGGAACCTGAGAATCA
>WGSR01000108.1 GCA_014871545.1 Collinsella sp.
ATCCGCTTTGGTTCGGATGCCATCCGTGCGCTCGGAATGCTTCCCGAGTCCTGCACGCTCGATTACGAGGAGGGCGAGGAGCCGACGTTTGAGCCCGAGCCTGCGCCCGTTGTCACTGCGGATGATGAGTCTGCCGCGGTTACCGTTGCCGAGCCCGAGGCGGTGTCTGCGATCGATCCCGCGGCAGGACTGGACATTTTGGCTCCCGCCGCGCCGGCGCAAGACGTTGCGGACGAGTCTGACGACGATTACGTTGAACAGCCGGGGCGCGTGTCTTACGAGAGCGATACTGATTTCTCGGCCGAGATTCCCGCGGCAACGCCCCATGCCGATATTGCATCCGCGTTCTCTTCGATTGGCGCCAGCGCTTCCAGCTTCTTTAAGGGTGCGCTTGCAAAGGGCAGGAAATTTGTCGACGATTTCGAGGAGAAGCGCGCTGCCGCACGCGAGGCTGCCGAGCAGGAGGCTATCGCTCAGCAGCAGGCAGCCGAGGCGGCACGTGAGCGCGCGGCGCAAGAGTTCGAGCAGAACGAGGCTATGCAGTCCGGGCCCGTCGACGCTGCCGAAGCTACGACGTCCTTTGAGTCCCAGCAACCGACGTCAGCGGATGTTGTTGAGGCAACAACGTCTTTCGAGGCTCGGCAGCACGTCGATAGCACCATGTCGTTTGATGCCGCGCAGTTCGATTCCACGATAACGTTTGAAAAGCAAGGCACCGCAATTGCCGAGCCCCTTCCTGTTTCCGATGAGCAGGGCGACGCGGCAGACGATGACGAGCCCATTGATGCTGCCGAAATCCAAGATGCCGCCGAGGACGAGTCCGTCGAGGCCAACTCTGACGAAGAGCAATACGCGGCAGCCGATCAAGGTGATTCGACCGAGGTCGAGCAGGAGGAAGTGCCTGCGGTTTCCGAGACTCCCGAGACGGATGAGTCGAGGCCTTACTCCACGCAGATTTTCACCATGCCGACCCCGAGTGGTTCCGGTGCCACGGTTGCCAATGTCGCTCCCACCCAGGACGAAACGGTCGATTCCCTTATGGCCCAGATTTCCTCCCAGGCATCGCCGCGTCCGCAGATGAATGTTCCCGATCCGGCGTCGGCACCGTCGCCTGCACCTTCCTCGTCTCCGCTGGCTTCGGTCCCCGATCCGTCGCTGCCGTCTATGAAGCAGGCAAACTTTGCGTCTCGCACGTCGCTGTTCGACCTTCCCGATCCCTCTGCCCAGGTCAACGACCCCTTTGCTACTGCCCAGGGTCCCGAACCCACATCGGCACCCGTTGCGCCTTCTATGCCCGTTGCGTCGGGCGCGCAGCCGATCGAGACTATTTCGGCTCCCGCCCCGGCGGCACCCAAGTCTCGCAAACGCGGCCTGGGTGGCCTGTTCGGTCGTAAAAGGAAAAACGAGCAGGACAGCATGAGTGATTGGCTGGGCGTCGAAGACGATTACGATGCCAAGAAGTCCGGTCGCGGTATCGGTTCGTGGGATAACTTCGAGGACGATAACGATGGCTGGAAGGGCGGCGCTACGTCTTCCGATGGCGCTTCTTCCGAAGATATGCTCTCGGCTGTCGCCTCTATGGGCGATGATGAGCTGCTCGGTCACGATATCTGGTTTGTGGCAACGGGCGCCTCGGATTGTGATGGCGCCGGCATGAAGGCCTTCTTGGCTTCGCATCGCGATAAGCTCCGCGGCGTATTCTTCATCAATCTTGAATCCGTCGGCGCCGGTAGGCTTTCGGTGGTGACGGTCGAGGGCGAACAGCAGCTGCTCAAGGGCGATCGCCGCATCATGAACCTGGTCAGCAAGGTGTGCAAGTCGTTCCATGTCGATTGTGGCGCGCTCGAGATGCCCTATGCCAAGACCGATGCCTATGCCGCGCTCGAGGCGAGCCGCCGAGCCCTCACCATCGCCGGCGTGGACGGCACGCGTCTGGCTTGCGCTCGTACCGAGGACGACCTGCCCCACAATGTCAACCCGACGAACATTGCCACGGTATCCGAGGTCGTGACCGAGGTTATCCGCCGTTCGTAGACGGAGCTCTAAGGAGTCAACGTGTTTTCGTATATTAAGCGCCATTGGCCTGTCTACGTGATTTTGACCTTGATTGCCATTGCGTTAGGATTTGGGGCTGCCTACATCGTGGGTGCAAAGGGCTCGACCCCCGCCTCCGCAATCAGCGAAGAGGTGGAGCAAGAACAGAGTACGGGTGCCGATGGGATTCCTGAGTCCGAGCAGGCAATCGTTGATGGTGGATCTTCGTCTGCAGAGTAGATACGGCGATTTACATGATTGAAAGCGGGCGAGCCAGGGGACTGGCTCGCCCGCTTTTTCATCGCGCTAGCGCTTCTTTGGGGTCGACCTAAGGCGAGCGAACCATAGGGCTGCGGCACCCGAGGTCAGGAGCGCGGTGATGCAAGCGGCGATGGGAACTGATCCTGTTGCCGGTAGGTCCTGCGGTAGGGTACAGCGTTGAATGACACGGTCCTCGTCATGTGACTCAAGTTTATCGCCGCCGCCGTTGCGGCAAAGATCGACGCGTGCGCTGTTGGTGAGTGCGGTTTGGGGCGTATAAGCCGACGTCGCCTGCATGTGCACGATTGCGCCCCGAGCGTCTGTGCCAAGGATTGCTTTGGCATCGTCAAGGTCGTCGTGCTCATCTTTGAGATCATCGCGGGTCCAAGAATCCGCATCGCTTCGAGTCGTAAAGTCGGCGGCTACCGCACCGTATTCAATTCGAATGCCCGTTACGACGGTATTGGGTGTAAGGTCGAGCTCTTCCGCCTCGAGTGTGGTGGATTCCGTGGTCGAGACATCCGCCTTCCAGAGGCGCCAGCCGTCGTAATCGACGAGGCGACAGTCCTCACCAAGGCTCTCTTTTACTTCGTCGGACTCAAGCCAAGGATTTTCGTGTCCATCGTCAAGTGTCGCGTTCGCCGGTTCATCGACGTCTGTCGAGTCCAACGGCGTCGTGCGATACCACACGTTGCACAGACCGTTGAGGTCGCCGATGGCGACGGGGGTTTCGATTGAGATGAATCTCGCCGTGCCGTCTTTGGCGCACTCAAGATCATCGGTAATCGTAAACTCATCAACCCAAGTAGCGGAATCGTTTCGAGCATCGATGGTATAGGAGAAAAGCCCATCACTATTGGTTTGCGTCGTGGCGCGGTTTTTACCATCGCCGTTAGCCAACAGGCCCTTTTCGATAGGTTGGACAAGTTCCTGACGCTTGTCGACCTGCCCCTTGATCTCGATGGGCGCATCCTTCATCGCGACGGATTGGACTTCTCCCGTATCTTTTATTTCAAACGTTATCTCCTCGGCAAGGTCATAGGTCCGCGGAGACATCATTTCGCGCAACGAGTAGGTGCCGGGTGCAAGATGTTCGACGCGGTGTGGCTTGTCGGATGAGGTCCAGGAGTCTATTTCGGTTTTATCGGGACCATATAAGGTGAGCTGTGCGCCTTCCACTTCCTGCTCACCGCTTGTATCGACCTTGGAGATATCAACCTTGGTGTAATCGTCGGATACGTTAAGCCGTGCTTCTACAACGGGTGTTTTCTGGTCGGCATAAGTAAGGTCGACAATATGGGTTGTCTGATCGAGCAAGAAGCCTGCCGGCGCTTGAGTCTCGACAACCTCGTAGCGTGCGGTGCCAGATCCCAGTGGGAGGTTGTCCGCGCGTGCTTCTCCAGTTTCATCCGTCGTGACGGTCGCGACGGTCTCACCGTCGAGCGCGGCAATGCTACCGTCGGGGCGCACGATATCACCCGAGGCACGGATCTCAAAGACGGCGCCCGCGAGGCTGCTGCCGTCTATGGCATCGGTTTTAACGATCCTGATGTTTCCGGTCGCGGCGTGGTCATAATACGAGGCGATTGCAACGGGCGTTAGGTTCATGTCGGCGGGTATGTTTACCTCGATCTCTTCGCCGACAAGATAGGGCTCTTTGGCCGAGGTTTCGCGTACATAATAGGTGCCCGGCATGAGCGATTCGGGCAGTGTGACGGTGCCGGTCGCGTTAGTCGTAAAGGTGTCCATTACGTTATGTGCTGGATACCAGCAAGTTTGTGAGACAGGTTCGTGATTGCTGTCGAGGAGTTGGAAGGTGAATCCGGCTAGGGGAACAGAAGCGCCTGTTTGGGCATCGCGTTTTACAATCTGGAGATGCGTCGACAGAGCGTGGTTGTCCACGATATATTGAAGCTCGGCGCCGTCGGAAATCTGATTGGCCCCGACGGTCCATTCCCCTGCACGTTTAAAACCCTCGGGGACGGTTTCCGGAACCTCGCGAACCGTGTAGCCGGCACGGTCGTATGGGACGGCTCCGTGGACACCGGCGGGTCGCTTGCCTGTGCCGAACCATGCTTCGGGCTGATCTTTGGTGGAGGCAAAGCCATAGATGTTTGTGTTCAGTGTGCCAACAACCTGCTGAGAGCTGTTGCTGACAACCTCAAAGACAACACCACCCGCCGGCTGCTCCAGGCCGGATTGGTCGCTATCGCCGCAATCCTTGAATTTGGAAATCTCAAGGTTAAACGCAATGGGGATATCGGAAACGCGAGATTCAATCTCGACCACGCCTGAATCGCCGAGCTGGTCGGCTCCAACGGTATAGGTCCAGCTGTCGTTGGATGGCAGGTAGCCCTCGGGGGCTTTTGATTCGTAGATGGTAAAGGTTCCTAAGGGGACATCGGCGAGGGTGGCCCGACCGCTTTCGTCGGTCGTGAGGATTTGCGCCCATCCAGGGGTTGATTGCGACACACACGTGAACTCTGCTCCTGCGAGTGAAGATCCCACCTGGGGGCCGGCATTCGTCGCGGCATCGAGCTTTGCGATGCGCAAGGTAATGGTGCCAGGTTGTTCATCAATGGCGACCCGCCCGCCGTCATTCCCCGTAGTAAAGGCAATACGATCGTGGCGGGGGACATAGCCGGCCGGCGCCTTCGTTTCAACTAGGTAGTATGCCGTGTTGGGCAGAAGTGTTGCTTGCGCTCGACCGTTGCTGTCCATCTTGATGGTGCCGACACGCGCGCCGCTGGCGCTCTCAAAAATATCGAATGTTGCCCCGGTAAACTGATAGGCATTGTTTCCGCTGGTAATAACGGTGTCAGCAGACTGCTTTTGGAAGGAAACAGAGACCGCCGGCAGTACATAGAGCATGTCTTGACGTTTGCTGCCGCCCGATACGGCCCCTAGATAGCGTCGCGCGCGGTGCGGAGCGGCTTTGATGCTTCCTGATTTTGCGCTGTCGTGGAGCCACCGCGCAGCCGCCACGACTTCATTGTCGGCGGTAAAGTGTCCGCTCTTGGTTTTACCCTGAGCGGTCGTGTAGGAGTAGGTGCCGTCGACATGGGTAGTGCCGTTGAGCATCCATACGGCAAGCTGGGTGGCGGCGCGGGCGCGATCGGGTGAAAGATGGTAACCGCCAAACGACGTGGTGGTTGGATATCCGTGACAAACGATTGCCGCGAACTCGTCGTCGAGCCACACCCAGCCTTGATCAAAGTTGAGCCATGGGCCGCCCGGTTTGGTGGGGCCGGGGCGCTCCTGGTTCATGCAGTAGGCAATCGAGGTGTCTTGAGCTTCATACTTGCCGATGAAGAAGGGTCCACAATCATCGCTAATAGTGCGGAAGCCGAGCTGGTCGTAGCCATCGACGGCAAATGCGGCTCCCGGTGCTAGGCAGCCGAAAAGCAGGAAGAGGAGCAGGAGCAGCGGACCTGTTGCGATTGCGCTGTGGACAGAGTGCGTGG
>WGSR01000109.1 GCA_014871545.1 Collinsella sp.
GCACCGCTCTCCTAAAGCGGGTGTCGACGGTTCGAATCCGCCCGGGGGCACCAGAGGAATATCGAGCCCGGTACCGCTACGGTGCCGGGCTCTTCTGGTCTAAGGGCAGGATTCGAGCCGTCGACACCCGCGTCACCAATTTCCCCGCGGGGGGAGTTTTCGAATCCGCCCGGGGGCACCAGAGGAATATCGAACCCGGTACCGCTACGGTGCCGGGTTCTTCTGGTTCATGCCATGTCAAAAACGAAGCGCCCGCTTGCTGGGGGAGCAAGCGGGCGCCTGTGAGCGAATATGTTTGCGGTGAGAGCCGTGATGAGCGGTGGGGTGGCGACTAGTTGGTCGTACCGGAATCGTCACCCGTGCCCGAGCCAGAGCCAGAGCCCGAGCCCGAACCAGAAAGTGCGACCGTCAGCGTAATCGTGCTGTCGGTGGACTGCTTGCCAGTGGGGGAGACGCCCGTAACGGTGGCATCCTCGTTACCGCTTACGGGATTGCCGTTTTGGTCACAGAAGCCAATGTTATAGAAACCGGCGTTGTTGAGCGCGGTAACGGCGGCGGAAATGCTCTTGCCGTACAGGTTGCCCGGGACGGTGGCCTTGCCGGACTTCTTGGCGATGACGACGGTAATCGTGGCGCCGGGCTTCTGCTTGCCACTGGGGTTCCAGCTGATCACGGTGCCCTCGGTAACCGAGTCGTTCTCCTGGTAGCTAACGTCGACGCCAAAGCCTGCCATATCGAGGGCGTTGCGCGCCTGGGCCTCGGTCATGTCGGTCAGATCGGGGACGGACGTGGTATCCGGGCCGCTCGAGACCTTGTACGAGATGGTCGTGCCCTTCGCGACTTCCTTACCGGCTTCGGTGCCCTGCTCAAAGACCTGGCCCTCATCGGCCTCGTTGGCCTCCTCGGAGGCGTTGCCCTTCAGGCCAACGCTTGCCAGCGCGGCCTCGGCCTGGTCCTTGGTCAGGCCGACAAGCAGGGGAACCTCAACCTTCTCGGAGGGCTTGGGGCCCTTGGAGATTACCAGGTTCACCTTGGTGCCCTTGGCCTTCTTGGTGTTGCCGTTGGGCGTCTGCTCGGCGACCTTGCCCTCGTCGACATCGTCGTTGTAGCTTTGGTCGATGGTGCCGACCTCGAGGCCGGCTTCCTTGATCAGCTCGACGGCAGTCTGCTGGTCCTTGCCCAGCACATCGGGCACGGTGACCTGCTCGCCGCCAAAGAGTCCTGTGGCAAAGGCCACCACGATGCCGATGACGGCAACGGCTGCCACCACGGCGGCGATGATCTTGTTCTTGTTGGATTTGGGTTTTTCGACCTCGTAGGAGCCGGTGGAGCCCGAAACCGAGCTACGGGCGGTATTCTGGCCGCTCACGCCCGAGACGGGACGCACCATGGCGCGCGTCTGATCGGAAAGCTCGCGAGTCTTGGTGGCGCCCAGCTCACCGGGGGCACCGATGATGCGCGTGGGCTCCGAGACGTTGACGGCACGGCCCGACAGGTAGCTGTTGAGCACCTGACGCAGCTCGTCGGCGGTCTGGAAGCGGTTTGCCGGATCCTTCTCCATGCACTTGAGAATGATGCGCTCAAGGTCGGCGTCGACACCGGAGTTGATCTGGCTCGGCGGAATAGGCAGCTCGTTGACCTGCTTGAGTGCGACTGAGATAGCGTCGTCACCGTCAAAGGGAACGCGGCCGGTGGCGCACTCGTACATCACGACGCCCAGCGAGTAGATATCCGAGGTGGGGCCGAGGTCCTGACCACGGGTCTGCTCGGGGCTGACGTAGTGGGCGGTTCCCAGCACGTTGTTGTCTTGCGTGAGGTGGCTGTTCTTGGCGCGCGCGATGCCAAAGTCCATCACCTTGATGTTGCCGTCGGGCAGCACCATGATGTTCTGCGGCTTAATGTCGCGGTGGATGATCTCGTGCTTGTGGGCGACCGAAAGCGCGGAGCTGATCTGCGAGCCGATCTGGGCGACCTTCTTGGGGTCGAGGGCGCCGTGGCTCTTGATGCCGCTCTTAAGGTCGGTGCCGCGCAAGTACTCCATGACGATGTAATAGGTGTCGCCGTCCTTGCCCCAATCGTAGACGCCCACGATATAGGGGGAGGAGAGACCGGCTGCTGCCTGGGCCTCCTGCTTAAAGCGTGCGGCGAAGGTTGCGTCGCCAGCATACTGCGGCAGCATGATCTTGACGGCTACCGTGCGGTCGAGGACCTGGTCCTGTGCACGGTAGACGGTCGCCATGCCGCCTGTTCCCACCTTATCCTTGAGGAGGTATCTTCCCCCGAGGACCCTCTGTTCCATTCCTGCTCCTAACATAACTATTCGCTCAACGATGTGTGTAGTACCTACGATGTGGCCGCTGGGGCCGTGTGGCGCGTTGCCGCTAACTCTTCGGCCGCGGCGCGCCTCGGGTGTCCGATTCGATCATGGGCATCACGCTCCCTGTGCGGCAAGCGCCGCGGTCAGGACGATGCCGGCGATCTTGGCGGCCTCGACGTCATGCTTGTCGTAATCCTCTAAGGCCACCGAGATGGCGACCGTGGGTGAATCGTAAGGTGCAAAGCCAACGAACATCGAGTTGACGTTGGTGCCGCCAGTCTCGGCCGAGCCGGTCTTGCCGGCGACCTTGACGCCGGGGATTTGGGCATCGGTGCCGGTGCCGGACTGGACGACGGCAAGCATGGCCTGCTTGACCTGGTCGGCCGTGGCGGAGCTGACGGCCTGACCCAGCGAGCGGGACTGCGTGGTCTTGACCACGGTTCCGTCCGGGGCGAGTACCTGGGCTACAAAGTACGGGTCCATGACCACGCCGCTGTTAGCGATGGCGGCGGCAATCACGGCGTTTTGCATGACGGTGGTCTGCGGGCCGGGCGTGTGGTCCATGCCGACAGGCTGGCCGGCGCCGGCCCAGGCGGTCTCCCACTCGGTCATGAGCGACGGGTCGGCCATGATGGAGGCCGCGGAGGTCAGGTCCTGGCCGAGCTTTTGGCCGTAGCCAAAGGCGTTGGCAAACTGCACGAGCGTGTTTGCGCCAACTTCGTTTGCCACCTGGCCAAAGACGACGTTGGAGGACACGGCAAAGGCCTGCTGCAGGCTGATGGTGCCGTAGCTCTCGTTGGCAGAGTTGGTGACCGGTGCGTTGCCGATGTCCATGGAGCCGGGCGCCTGGTAGGTGCTGGTAAGGCTGGCGGTACCGGTCTCGAGTGCCGCGGAAAGCGTAACGACCTTAAACGTTGAGCCCGGCGTGTACAGCGCGTCCATGGCGCGATTGTACATGGAGCCGTCCTCGCCGCCGCCCGTCTGCAGCAGGGCATCGATGTTGGTGTTGTCGTAGGTGGGCGAGCTGGCACATGCGAGCACCGCGCCGGTACGCGGGTCGATGACCACTACAGCGCCCTTAAAGCCCTTGAGCGCCTGCTCGGCCGCCGTCTGGATGCGCGAGTCGATGGTGAGCTTGGCGGTGTTGCCCGGCTGGGTCTGGCCCGCGAGCGACGCGATGGCGTTGTTCCAGCTGGAGTAATCCTTAGAGCCGGTGAGTGTGTCGTTCATGACACTCTCGATGGCGGTGGTGCCATACTGCTGGCTCACGTAGCCAACCACGTGCGCTGCCAGGTTACCGTTGGGGTAGGAGCGTACGTAGGTGCCGTCCTCCTGCTGCAGCGACTCGGCCAGCGTCACGCCGTCGGACGTGATGATGGAACCGCGCTGGATGTACTTGGAGCGGGCGATGGTGTGGTTGTTGGTCGGCATGTCCTGATAGTCCTTGGCCTTGATGACCTGGACATAGGTGAGGTTGCCGATAAGGATGGCGAACAGCGCCGTAAAGGCGAGCACCGCACGGGTTAGACGGCTCGCGAGCGCCACGCGGCCGAGCACACCGGATTCAGGTGTGTCGAGCAGGCGACGACGCATGCGTGAGCCGACGGAATGGCTGCCACTGCCGTAGGAAGACGAGGTGGCAAAGCGCGTGCCCGTCGGGGCGGCGGTAGATGCGACCTGATCATCGGTGATGGCGGCCATGGTGCCGGTGCCGGTAAGCTCCGCCTCGCGTCCGGTCGCCTCGTCACCGGCACGTAGCAGGAGCGCGACGATGATAAAGCTTGCCAGCAGCGAGGAGCCGCCCTGGCTCATAAAGGGCAGGGTGACGCCGGTCAGCGGGATCAGGCGGGTTACGCCGCCCACGATCAAGAAGGCCTGGAAGCTGATGGCTGCCGTAAGACCGGTGGCGCTAAAGGCGGCAAGGTCGGACTTTGCGCGGGCAGCTGTGGTGAGGCCACGCACGGCAAAGAGCATAAACAGGATGAGCACGGCGCCGCCGCCCAAAAGACCCATCTCCTCGCCGATGGCCGAGAAGATAAAGTCGGACTCGACGACAGGGATGTTGTTGGCCATGCCGTTGCCGATGCCAACACCGACCAGGCCGCCATCGGCAAGCGAGAAGAGCGACTGGACGATCTGGTAGCCCTGGCCTTGGGCGTCCTTAAACGGATCGACCCAAACCTGGAAGCGCACCTGAACGTGCGACAGGAACTTGTAGGCGCCCACGGCTCCAACGGCTAAGAGCGCAAGGCCGATAACGACATACGAAAAGCGCCCCGTGGCAACGTAGAGCATCAGCAAGAAGATGGTGTAGAACAGCACGGCCGAACCCAGGTCGCGTTCGAAGACGACGACGAGCAGGCACACACCCCACACGGCAAACAGCGGCAGCAGCAGTCGCAGGCGAGGGATCTTAAAGCCCAGGATCTTGCGGTTGGAGATGGAGAGCAGCTCGCGGTTCTCGGCCAGGTACCCGGCCAGGAACAGCACGATAAAGACCTTGGCGAACTCGCCGGGCTGGATGGTAAAGCCCGCGATGCGAATCCACAGCTTGGAGCCCGAGATCGTGGTGCCGATAAAGATAGGCAGCATCAGCAGAATGATGCCGATGATGCCAAAGGTGTACTTGTAGCGCATGACCACGTCGAGGTTTTTGACTAGTGCAAGCGTTCCCACCATGAGCGCCACCGAGACAAACAGGATGATGAGCTGTGAGATGGCGAGAGCGGGGGCGAGACGCGTCACGAACGTGATGCCGATGCCCGAAAGTATAAATACGATGGGTAGGATGGCGGGGTCGGCACCGGGCGCCAAGATGCGCACGGCAATGTGGGCCGCGGCGAAGGCGGCAAAGAGGCCGATCGGTACGGCGAGCGTCTCAAAGGAGATGGCAGCGCCCGCGGTGAGCACGTACATCGCATACAGCAGGATGACGGGGAACGCCGAGGCGATGAGCAAGAGCAGCTCGGTGTTGCGGCGACTCATAAGCGGCACTCCCTTTCTAATTCTTATCGGAGGCTTCGGCCTCGGCGGACTGTTCGGCGGTTTTCTCGGAATCTGATTCGGAGGTCGATCCCTGATTGGTGTTGTCGCGAATCGTTTGCGCGTCGATCACCTGGCGGGTCTGCTCCTCGTCGATCTGGTGGCGGTACTTGGATATCGTGTCCTGCGCATCGTCGACACTTGTTTGCGGAATACCCGCCTTGAGGCGGTTTTGCGTGTCTTCGGGCAGGTCGGATAGCTTGATGCTGGTTTCGCTTTCGAGCCAGTGGAGCT
>WGSR01000011.1 GCA_014871545.1 Collinsella sp.
CATAAGCACCAGGAAGGGCCCGGCAAAGGGATGGACCGAGAGCACGGCGTGAGTCACACGCCATACGCGGCCAAAGTGCGCTTCGGAAAACGGAATGCGTCGGGAGCTCAGCCAATCTAGGCACTCAAAGGCAAGGTAGAAGGCCACGATCGCCAGAAGCATCCAGCCCGCGCCGCCAATCCAGGCGCAGATGATGCGGGCTTTGTCGCCAAGGACAATCTCAGCCGAGTCGGTAAGATCGTAGCTGCGGCCGAACACCATGCAGATGGCGAAGAACAGCGACGGCAGAATGATCGATGGACGCCAGGTGTCGCCACGGCCAAAGAACACGTAGCGAAACGGCAAGGTGAGCAGGCAGGCAAGTGCAAGCAGCATGACCGCGTCGGTATGGCCGGCAAACGAGAGGAGCACCTCGTAGCACACGTACAGCATGCCCGAGGCTTTGGGGTCAATCGCCAAGACTGCGTTGCTCGACACCGGAGCGGGATCGATGGAAAACGCCGTGGTCGCCAACAGCGCGAGCAAAAATGCGATGAGCGTCTGCTTGGCGGGGTAGCGCTTAAACCAGACGATGCGGGCAGCGTCGCGCGCAGCCGTTGTGGAGAGATCGGAATCCTTCACAGTCCAAAGAGCCTTTCTAGAAACCTATCAAACTCGGCAAAACCACCACAAAGGTGCCTGTCCCCTTTGTGGTGGTTTTGGTGGTTAGGCGTCCAGGTAGACGCGCTGGGGACGGTTGCGGCGGAGGGCAATGATGATGAGCGCCAGGCCCGCAATCACGAGTGGCAGACTCAGCAGCTGGCCCATGGTGATGACGCCGCCCAGCAGATAGCCCAGCTGGGCATCGGGCACGCGCACAAACTCAATGAGGAAGCGGACGATGCCGTAACCCATCACAAACACGCCCATAAACGTGCCTTGGGGCAGTAGCGGCTTTTTGCGGCTGAGCACCTGCAGAATGCAAAAGAGCACGATGCCCTCAAGAAATGCCTCGTAGAGCTGGGAAGGGTGACGCGGCATATCGCCCGCGGTGCCGCCAAAGACCACACCCCAGGGCAGATCGGTCGGCTTGCCCCACAGCTCACCGTTCACGAAGTTGGCGCAACGTCCCAGGCACAGCGCCAGCGGAGCACCGATAACTGCAAGGTCGGCAATGGTCCAGGCGTCGAGCTTATACATGCGGCACACGATGATGCCGCCCAAGATGCCGCCCACCAGGCCGCCATGGAAGCTC
This sequence comes from Collinsella sp., assembly GCA_014871545.1. GTDB lineage: Bacteria > Actinomycetota > Coriobacteriia > Coriobacteriales > Coriobacteriaceae > Collinsella. Next base: position 1,235 of record WGSR01000011.1, read on the forward strand.
ATGCCGCCCTCGTTGGTGGCAAAGATCTCGAGCGGATGCGCCCAGTAGTAGCCGTCGCCGTAAAAGATGACGTAGAACAGGCGGGCGCCAATGATAAGGCCAAAGACCACGCCGACCACGACACTCGTCAGGTCGTCGACCGTAATGTCAAAACCCCAACGGCGCTGCGTGCGGTACATGACGACCGCCGTGAGCAGAGCTCCGACCACATAGGCCAAGCCGTACCAGTAGATGGTGATGGGCCCCGCCGAGATGGCAACGGGATCAAGCATATGGTAGAGGTCGTTGAGCATGTCGACCCTCCTACTCCCTACATACAAATGCGGCCGCGGGCCTTGCGCTCGCAGCCGCATATTTGGGCGTAACGTCTATGCGGAGTATGCCGTCCGCAGCTTTCGCATCTTAGAACGGCGCGTACTCGTCGTACAGGTCCTCGGCCTCGCCGGAAGCATTGACCTGCTCAACGCGGGTAACGCCGGGCACATGCTCCTTCAGGATACGCTCAATGCCCATGGACAGGGTCAGCGAGCTCATGGGGCAGCCGGCGCAAGCGCCCTGCAGCTCCAGTTTGACGACGCCCTCGTCGTCAACGCCCACATACTCCATATCGCCGCCGTCGGCCTGCAGGTTGGGGCGAATCTCTTCAAGAACCTTCTTAAGCAGCTCTTCGTTAACAGCCACAGGGGCTCCTTTCTCACAATAACGCGGGCGCGCCCGCGGACAGGGGCTATGTTACTACAGCCATGTACCCGCTTAGGCGCCAGCCATGCGTGCGGACACGACTTTCACGAGCGGTCAATTTGGGACGGGGCTCTTTTGGCTGCCTTTTGTTGCCAGCTGACGTTGCCACGCGCTACTGCTGAGCCTGCCCCTCGGTGCCGATGTGAACATCGACGATAACCTGGCGGTAGCTGATGCCACAGGAGTCGAGGATGCGGCGGCTGATGCGTCCGTCATCGGTATCGGCGTACTTGTTGTCCAGATAGACAACCTCGCCCACGCCCACCTGCGCCAAAATCTTGGCGCAGTCGTGGCACGGGAACAGCGTAACGTAGACCGTGGAACCCTCGAGATCCTTGAGCGAGCCACGGTAGTTGAGCACGGCGTTGGCCTCGGCATGGACCACGTAGTTGTGCTTGTCCTGCAGCGGGTCGTCGCTCGTACCCCACGGGAAAAAGTCGTCGTTGAGCGCCGAGGGCGTACCGTTGTAGCCCACCGAAAGGATGCGGTGGTTGGTGCTGGCGATGCACGCACCCACCTGCGTGTTAGGGTCCTTGCTGCGGCGCTGCGCGGCGATGGCCACGCTCATAAAGAACTCGTCCCAGCTAATGACGTCCAGGCGCTTGCCTGACGAAGTTTGATGAAGATCGTCCGACATGGCAGACACCTCCGTAATCGCAATAGTTTGACCCATTGTAGCAGGTGAAAGGTGGGGGCGTTTGTCCCACCGGCGCCCTCACTTTTACACGCGGCGGAGCTTTTGGTTGATACGGTAGAGCTCGGCGAGACCCCGCAACGTCAGCGCATCGTCGACCGTCAGGCTATGGCCGACCAGCGCCGCAAGCGCCTCGGCATCGTCGCCGGTAATGACGATGGGCACGCTGCCTTCCCCCGCGGCCTTGGTCGCACGCATCTCGGCAAGCACCATGTCGAGCATGCCGTCGATGCGCGCCACCTCGCCCAAGACCACGCCCGAGCGCATGGCCTCACGCGTGTTGCGGCCGATGACGCGCGCCGGCGCCGAGGGCTCAACCTGAGGCAGGCGCGCCGCAGCGGCCGAGAGCGAACGGGCGCCGAGCGCCAGCCCCGGCGCGATAACGCCGCCCACAAAGGTTCCGCGCGCATCGATGACCTCAATATTGGTCGTAGTGCCCAGGTCGATCACGATGCACGGAGAGCCGTAGACGGCACGAGCCGCCACGGCATCGGCGATGCGGTCGGGGCCAATCTCGGCCGGGTCGTCGTAGTGGACGGGCATGCCGGTCTTGAGGCCCGGCCCCACGGTGAGCACACGCCCCGTGCAGGTACGGGAAAGCGCCGTCTTCCACGGGCGCTCGAGCGCCGGCACCACGCAGCTCAGCACTGCGCCCGCGGGAACGAGCACACTAGGCATGCCCGCATCGGCTGCCAGCGCGGCCATGACTTGAGCGAGACGCATACGCGCTTCGTCGGCCGTAATGCTCGACGGCGTCGTGATCTCGCACGTCGCAAGCGGGCACTCCTGCGCCGCGGCCGAATCCTCGGCAAACAGGCCAAAGCGAATAAACGTGTTGCCCACGTCGACCGTCAATATATATGCGCACCCATTAAGCATCGTCGGCGCTCCTTTCGTCTGCCCAGCAGTATATCGCCTACCTAAACCAGTCATCCCAAAATGACTAGGTTGCGGCTATACTGGTGCGCGGTCGCGCGCGAGCTCACGCGGCGGCCCTTGGTAACCCGACTTCCCGCGCCGTATCCGTAGCGGCGCTCCCGGGGGAAGCGGATATACGCAAAGGAGTTCTATATGAGCAATCCCTCGAACCGCGCTTCGATGCGCGGGCAACTCACGCTGCGCGGCGTCGTCATCGGCGTCCTTGGCTGCGTGATCATCACGGCAAGCTCGGCCTACACCGCCCTCAAGATGGGCGCACTCCCCTGGCCGATCGTCTTCGCTGCCGTCATCTCGCTGTTCTTCCTTAAGCTCATGGGCAACGCCAGCCTCAACGAGGCAAACGTCACCCACACCATCATGTCCGCGGGCGCCATGGTCGCCGGCGGTCTGGCGTTTACCATCCCGGGCGCCTGGATGCTGGGCTATGCCGACCAGATTAGCTGGCTCGACATGTTTATCGTGGCACTCGCCGGCACTATCCTGGGCCTGCTGGCCACCGCACTCATCCACCGTCACTTTATCGTGGACGCCGCGCTTGAGTTCCCCACCGGCAACGCCGCAGCTCAGACCTTGCGCGCGACCGAGGCCGGCGGCAAAACCGGCAAGCAGCTCTTTGGTTCCATGGCCATCGCCGGCATCTATAGAGTGCTGCGCGACGCCCTGGGCGTGGTGCCCAGCATGCTGTGCACGCTCAATATCCCCGGCGTGACCTTTGCCATCTACAACTCGCCCATGCTGCTCTCCGTCGGCTTCCTCGTGGGCTTCGCCCCGGTCGCTTTCTGGTTTGCCGGCGCGCTGCTGGGCAACTTTGGCATCATCGTTGGCGGCACCGCTGCCGGTCTGTTTGACGTCATGACCGCACAGGGCATTGTTAAGTCCCTGGGTATGGGCCTCATGATGGGCTTTGGCGTCGCCGTCGTCCTCAAGGACATCCTTCCGCAGGTCGCCGGTATCGTCCGCGGCCTCGCCGCCGACAGCTCCACCGACACCGACGAGCAGTCGCTCATCTCGGGCTCCCTTAAGCTCGACGCCGGCATCATCGGCCTGGGCGCTGCCGCCATCGCCGTGATCATCGCCATCGTGCTTGACCTTGGCCCCGTTCCGGCCGTCATCGTCACGCTGTTCACCTTTGTCACCACCATCATGAGCGCACAGAGCTGCGGCCAGACGGGCATCGACCCCATGGAAATCTTTGGCCTCATCGTTATGCTCATCGTGGCTGCCTTCGCTCAGATCGCTCAGGTCAAGCTGTTCTTTATCGCCGGCATCGTAGCCGTGGCGTGCGGCCTTGCGGGCGACGTCATGAACGACTTTAAGGCCGGCGCCGTGCTGGGCACCAACCCGCGTGCGCAATGGATCGGCCAAGCCATCGGCGGCATCGTGGGCGCCCTGGTCGCCGCAGCCGTCATGGTCGCGCTCGTCACCGCCTATGGCCCGGACGCCTTTGGCCCCGACAAGAGCTTTGTTGCCGTGCAGGCAAGCGTCGTCGCCACCATGGTCTCGGGCATCCCGAGCGTGCCGTGGTTCGTTGGCGGCTTTATCGCCGGCATCGTCATGTACTGGCTCGGCATTCCGGCCATGATGATCGGCCTGGGCGTGTACCTGCCGTTCTACATGTCACTCACGGCATTCCTGGGCTCCTGCGTCAAGCTCGCCTACGACAAGTGGTCCGCCCACCGCGACGCCACCGCTGGTCTTTCCGACGAGGAGAGAGCTGCCAAGGACGCCGCCTTCCAGGAACAGGGTCTGGTCGTTGCCAGCGGCCTGCTCGGCGGCGAGTCCATCGTCGGCGTTATCCTGGCGTTTGTCTCCGTGGGCTTAAGCCTGCTGGGCTAAGTCGAGCAGCTGCTCGACAGCAACCATATTGCCTACGGCTTGCCCGGTCGGTAGCTTCTGCGGCTGCTGACCGGGCTTTTTGATATCGAAACAAAGAAAGGCCGGCGCGCTGCGTTTAACAGCGCGCCGGCCTTATCGGTTAAGCTATCGAAGCGTTCCTGCTATGAACCGAAGTTCGTTGCAGAATCTACGCTCGAAACGCTACATCTGCTTGCGACGACGATCGCCCAGCGTCACGCCCGCTGCCACGAGCGTCACACCGCCGATGACGAACACCTCGCCCGCAAGCGCGGAATTGTCGCCAGTCTGGGCGAGCGCGGCAGGCGCAGCCTGTTTCTTGGCAACGGGGGCCTTTGCAGCAGCCTGCGCAACCTGAGGCTTGGCCTGCGGCTCAGCCTTGGGATGATACTTGTCGTACTCGGCCTGAGCGGCAGCCAGGGCATCCTTGGCATCTCCGAGCTCGGCAAGCGCGGCGGCATAGGCGTCGTTGGCATCGGACAGCTTGGCATCGGCATCGCTCAGAGCAGCCTTGAGGCCAGCGGCGGCATCGACGGCGGCCTTATAGCGAGCGTAGGCAGCGTTCAGCTTGACCAGCTTCTCGTTGCCCGTCGTGCCCGCGGCAAGGGATGCCTTGTGGTCGACAGCCTCAAGATCGGCCTTGAGCGCCTCGTCGTTGGCAAGCTCGGCCTTGGCCTCGACGATCTCGAAGGTCGCATCGACGACGGCTCTGTTGGCGGCCTCGAGCTGCTTCTGGGCATCGGCGACGCCGGCGACGGCGGCGTCATAGGCGACCTTGGCGTCGTCGACCGCTTTCTGGGCTCCAGCGAAGCGCTCGAAGGCCTTGTTTGCGGTGGCCAGTTCGCCCTCGGCAGCCTTGGCCTTGGCCTGCGCGTCGGACACAGCCTGCGTCTTGGCGGCAACTGCCTGCTTGGCGTCCGAAAGAGCGGTCGCGGCGTGCACATCTGCGGCCTGAGCCTTGTCAACGCCAGCCTGGGCAGTGTCGTCGGCCTTCTTGGCATCGTTAAGCGTGCCCTGTTTGTTCGCAAGATCCGTCTTGGCGGCATCGCGCTTGGCGGTAAGTTCCTTGACCGAAGCCGTGGCGTTGTCATACGCCTCGCTGGCCTGGTCGGACTTTACCTTGGCAGCATCGCGGGCGCTGCGAGCCTTCGCCTTGTGAGCAGCGGCATCGGCTGCCTTCGTCTTGCTGTCAGCAAGCGTGGCGTTTGCCTTATCGAGAGCTGCCTGGGCAGTAGCGGCCTCGCTCTTGGCGGCGTCGAGCTTGGTCTTGGGCGTCTTGACGTCGATACCCTTGAGTTTGGCTTCAGCGGCGTCGTATGCCGTCTTCGCGGCGGCGGTGCTGGATCTAGCCTTCTCGTACTCGCCCTTGGCGGTGTTCATGTTCGTGTCGGCCGCGGTGAAAGCGTCCTGGGCGGCATCCTGCCCGTTTACAGCTGCGAAGTAAGCTTCCTTGGTAGTACCGAAGTTCTTCTGCGCCTCTGCCAGCTTATTCTGCAGCTGCTTCAGCTGCTCCTTCTGCTCCTGCGTGCCGCCTGCATTGTAGGCGGAAGCGATGTAGTCGTTGACGAGCTTCTTGAACTCGGAGACAGTGAAATCAGCCTGAGTGTCATCATCGCTGTAATCGAAGATGGTTACCTCGGAATCGGTGTTCTTACCGCTACCGGTCGCGATGCCGATAGCTTCCGTAGCGGAATCGACGATGTTGAGATAGTGCCCGCACTCTTGGTAGATGCTATTGTAGTTCTGATAGATGTAATAGGACTCATATCGGTATTTGCCGAGTTCGTCGCCATACTGCTCTACATACTTATCGAAAATCTTCTTTTCCTGAGTATAGAGTCCGGTGTATGGCCAGCCTAGGGTATCCTCGGTCTCGCCGCCGGTATATGCGCCGCCTCCGCCGGCAAGATTTTCGCCGTTGTCGAAGTAGCAGTTCGAGTGTCCCCAGATGTTCGATGAATATGATGTATTGAGGGCGGCTGCCACAGTCATGCGGAGGCTGACGCTGAGCGCCGACTGACCGTTCGCCTTGCGGAGGTTGTTCTGTGTATCAAGGTAGGTCAGGGCGTTGCGCATCTGCTCCAAGGAAAGCGGGTTGGTGTCGCGAGACATGTCCTGATCGACGTACTGGTCATACCATTCGGCCTTGTCAGCGGCACCGGTCAGCATCGATACGGCTTCCTGGGCGTTCTTTTTCTGCGTGGCTGTGAACTGGCTGCCGCCGATGATGTAGTTCATGAAGCCGAACATACCCTGGCTGATGACATTCTGGTCTACGGTCATATTCGACTTGAGGTCGGCAATCTGCTGGTTAAGCTTGTCGACTTCAGTGCTCGCGGCATCATAAGCGCTCTTTGCCGATGTAACTTCGGCGCAAATTGCATCGTATTCAGCACGCTTCTGCTGGCGGACCTCGACGAGTCGGTCGTACTCTGCCTTCTTGTCTGCCTCGGTCTGCTGGGCCTGCTCGTATGCCGACTTCGCGGTGTCACGCTTACTGGCCGCGTCCTTGTACTCCTTGTTTGCCGCATCGTATGCAGACTGGGCAGATGCCACGGCAGCGTTGGCGGCGTTGGCCTTCTCCTGCGCGGCGGTGACGGTAGTCTGCGCAGCCTGCAGGTTCGCCTGTGCGGTGGCGTCTGCAGTCGTCGCGGCTTCGAGCGCGTCCTGCGCGGTCTTGAGCTCACCAGCAGCAGCGTTCTTGGCGGCCTCAAGCGCACTCAGGTCGACACCCGTACCCGAGACGGCAGCATCGAGCGCGGCCTGCGCCTGGTTGAACTTCTGCTGGGCGTTATCGCGCGCGGTGGTTGCGGCTGCGAGAGCAGCGGCAGTCTCCTGCTTCTTGGCCTGGGCGGAAGTCAGAGCGGCCTCGGTATTCTGCTTTTCCTGCTGGGCACTGGCCTCGGCTGCTTTGGCCTGGTCCAGATTAGCCTGCGCGGTAACAACGGCCTTGTTGGCAGCGTCGAGCTTGGCCTGCGCGTCCTCGACGGCCTTCTTGGCGGCCTCGTACTCGTCCATACCCATGGCATCGAGCTTGGCCTGTGCATCGTCGAGGGCCTTCTTGGCCTCGTCCTGCTTTGCCTTGGCGTCCTTGAGCGCCTGGGTCTTATCCTCGACACTCTTGTTGGCCTGTTCGAGCTGATCGTTCAGGTCGCCCAGCTTCTTCTGCTGCTGCTCGGTCTTTTCGACGGCGGCTTTGAGCTCGTCAATCTTCTCCTGGAGCGCGGCGACTTCTGCTGCGTTCTGCTCGATTTCGTTGTCGCTTACTGCCTGCGAGGCCTGATCCTTTTGCTGCTGCGCCTGCTTTTGAGACTGGCCCGCCGCGTCGGCCTTCTTCTGGGCGGCATCGTAGGCGGCCTGAGCGTCCTTGAGCTGCTTTGCCGACTCCTCGGCCAGCTGGGCAGCCGTCTTTACGACCGCTTGGTTACCGGCGGCAACGGTATTCTCTACAGAACTACCCCCCCCCTGAACAGAATCGCCGTTATCGGTTGACGGTGCGGCGATTGCCGCCAGCGGCGACATGAGCGGCTGAGCGATGAGGCCCGCCGTCAAAACGGTTGCGACGGCGCGGTTGGCAACGCCCTTGACGTTGACGGCCTTGGCCCGAGGCTCAAAGTGTTGTGGACTGTAGTTTGCCATGGCTTTCTCCCTTTGACACGGATGTATCCATACGTATCAAACGGTAGCTGTCGATTTTTGAATTCTGTTGCGCAACATTGGCGACCAGCGTATTTTTTGAAATTCACGCTCTCGTGCTTCACAGTTTCGTCACATTTGAAGGAGCTGGTGCATCATATTCTCGCGGGATGGAATTGAGCCTGTGATTTGCATTTGCTCCCGCGTCATCCGCCCTATCGGATTCCGCATCCAACAGACACCCCGCCCGCCACGGTGTAGAGTTAGGACAACGGGCGCGTTGCGCGGACCGCGCTGGAACGAGGTGGACATGGAACTCGATAAGCAACAGATCAAGCGACTACGCGAACGCCATCACCGGCGCCACGGCATCCGCCCTGCCCATAGTGAGGCTGCCGAGCAGGCTGGTCGCTTTTTAAAGCGCGCATTCAACATTCGCGAGGGACGCGCGCCCTATCACGTGATCCGCAAGCGCTTTGTAAACGGGGCGCGCCTGACTGGCTCGCACTTATGCATCCTGATCATTGCCATGTTGATTGCGAGCATCGGCCTCGATATCGACTCAGATATCGCCATTGTAGGCGCCATGCTCATCTGCCCGCTCATGGGCTCGGTCCTTGCCATGGCATACGGCATCGCCACGCTCGACCGCGAGATTACCGTCGAGGCCATCGCGAGCTTGGCTCTACAGATGGCCTTTTGCCTGGTCACGTCCACGTTGTATTTTAAGCTCTCGCCCCTTGGCACCACCACGGCCGCCATCATCGACAATTCGACACCGACTGTGTGGGACCTTGCCGTCGCACTCGCGGGCGGCTTTGCGGGTGGCCTGGGCAACTCGCGCGACCAGGAACCCGCCACGCTCATCGCCGGCGTGGCTGTGGCGACTGCGCTCATGCCGCCCCTGTGCGCGGCCGGCTATGGCATCGCCATCGCAAGCGGGTCGCTGTTTCTCTCGGCGCTTTACGAGTTTGGCATCAACGTGGTCTTTATCGCACTGGCTGCCGAAGCCGTGCTGCTTCTTTTGCGCGTGCCGCTCAAGCGCGACCTCAACGGCGACGGCATTGTGACCGCCGAAGAAAATGCCGAGGTCGACGAGCTGTCACGCAAGGTGCGCCGCCGCATCATTGTGGGCACGGTGATCTTTGCCATCCCCTGCATCGTTATGACCGCGGGGTCTATTGGCTCGGCGCAGGCCGGCGTGCAGGACGGCTACGGCGTCACCGAAACCACGCGCGAGCTTGCGGCGGTGCTGCCAGGCTTTAAGGATTACACCGTCGCCGTCGAGACCTCGGCTACCGAAGGCGAGGAGGAAGGCATCGTCGAGCGTGAGATTGTCGCCCATGTGACGACAGGCGAGGCGCTTGGGGCACACGACCGTCACGTCGCCCGCAAGCTCATCAACCTCAATGTGCCCGAACTCGATCGTGTGGAGTTTGACGTAAAGTGATGCGGGACGCGAGGTGGGCCCGGCACGAAAGCGCAGCCGCGGGGCGCAGGCACAGCCAAGCGCAGCGCTACAGCTCGTACTTGTACACGCGGTAGATGTACTTCTCGGCTTCCATCTCGTAGGTAGCGATGGGTAGACCGCAGCGGTCGTACTCGGTGAAGGTCTTGGCCTGGCCCGAAGCCACGAGCATACTATTCGAATCGCCGACGCGCTGCGCGCTGCTCACGTAGCCCGAAAACGGCACTGCGATCTGGTCCACAAGCTCGTAGGTGCGCGCGGTCTCGTCCACCGTAAAGATTCGCCCAAACGAATGCGTTCCCTTGCTGTAGTCGGTCACCACCGCGGCGCCCAGCTGACCCCAGTCGAACTTGGGATAGCTCTCGGCCGTACCAAAGTTGTTGTCGTACAGCAGCACCTGGTAACGACCGGTCATTGCCGTGTCGGAACTTGGCAGATAGGTCACACTGTGCTGGCCTGCGTTGAGCGAAAAATCGCCTTGGGCCTGCAGTAACTTGTCCTCAAAGCCCGAACCGGCCCAAAAATCGGGCAAGCCCACGGAAGGCTGTAGCAAGGTCATTTGCGCAACATATGTCCAGCAAAAACGGGTGGTAGCTGGTACGGCTACCACCCGTTTGTCTCATATCTAGCCCATAGCAGACCAGCTACTTCTTAATGCCGCGTCCCAGACGCTTGGCGACCGACGCCACGGCCTCCTCGCTGGCCGGCCCGCAGCTCACGCAGCCATCGTGAGCGCGCATCTGGCCGGTGACCTCGTCCATCGCGAGCGGCGCCACCTTCTCGAGCTTAAAGCCCTTACCGGCGCGCATGTTTTCCTTGGCCACGCTAATCATGAGCTTAATACGGTTGAGCTGGTTGACCTCGGACGCGCCGGGGTCGTAGTCCACCGCGACAATGTTGCTCTCGGGATGCTGGCGGCGCAGCTCCTTGATCACGGCCTTGCCCACCACGTGGTTGGGCAAGCACGCGAAGGGCTGCGTGCAGATGATGTTGGGCGCACCGTGATCGATCAGGTCGAGCATCTCGGCCGTGAGCAACCAGCCCTCGCCCATGTTGTTGCACACCGAAAGCACCGTGCGGGCCTTGTCGGCCATGGTGCCGATGCGCTCGGGCGCCTCAAAGCGGCGGGACTTTTCGAGCATCTCCTCCACCGGCGTGCGCATCCAGTCCACGAGCTTGATGAGCGCCTGCATACCAGCGCGCGTGGTAGCAGAGCTTCCCAGCTCGTCCTTCTGCAGCTCGGCGTTGCTCATGGAGTACAGGAAGAAGTCGAGCAGGCCCGGCACCACGGCCTCGCAGCCCTCGCGCTCGATGACATCGACCACGTGGTTGTTGGCCGTGGGATGGAACTTGACCAAGATCTCGCCAACCACGCCCACGCGCGGCTTGGCGCCCTCGCCCACGAGCGGCATAGTGTCGAACGCGCGGATGGCCTCGCGGCACAGCTTGGTGTAGTTGTGGCGGTTGAACTTGGGCGCCAGCTTGCGGGCGCGCGCCATGTACTCCTCGTAGAGTGCGTTGGCGGCACCGGGCGTGGCCTCGTACGGGCGGCAGCGATAGAGCATCTGCATCATCACGTCGCCAAAGAGTACCGCGTAGACTGCCTGCTTAAGCAGCGCCGGCGTAATCTTAAAGCCGGGGTTGTCCTCGCCCAGCGCCACGGCCGAAAGCGAGATCACCGGGATCTCGGGGTGGCCGCTCTCACGCAGGGCCTTGCGGATGAGTGCGATGTAGTTGGTGGCGCGGCAGCCACCGCCGGTCTGGCTGATGACGACAGCTGTCTTGGACAGGTCGTATCGACCGCTCTCGATGGCCTCCATAATCTGGCCCGTCACCAGGATCGACGGGTAGCAAATGTCGTTGTTCACGTAGCGCAGGCCGGCCTCGACGGCATCGTGGTCAGTCGAGGGCAGCAGCTCCAAGTTGTAGCCAGCACCACGGAACACCTCTTTGACCAGGTCGAAGTGAATCGGCGCCATCTGCGGGCACAGGATGGTATAGCCCTCCTCACGCATCTGCTCGGTAAAGGGCACCTTGGGCCATGCGGTCGAGGCGCTCTCACGCTGCGCCTCGAACGTGTACTTGCGGCTCGCGAACGCGGGAGCGTCCGTGGAGGGAGCCACCGGCGCAGCATCGCCCTGCTCGTAGGCCTCGCCCGCGGCCGTGGCCTCAGCCAAGCGCTCGGCCTCCTGGTCCTTGAGCGCGGCCATGAGCGAGCGGATTCGAATGCGCGCGGCGCCCAGGTTGGACACCTCGTCGATCTTGAGCACGGTGTAGATCTTGCCGCTGGCTTCCAGAATCTCCTGCACCTGATCGGTGGTCAGGGCATCGAGGCCGCAGCCGAAAGAGTTGAGCTGGATCAGGTCCAGGTCGTTGCGCATCGTCACAAAACGGGCGACCGCGTACAGGCGGCTGTGGTACATCCACTGGTCGACGACGCGGATCGGGCGCTCGGGCTTCACCAGGTGAGCAAGCGAATCCTCGGTAAAGACCGCAAAGCCAAAGCTCGAGATAAGCTCGGGCAGGGCATGGTTGATCTCGGGGTCGTTATGGTAGGGACGGCCGGCGAGTACGATGCCGTGGCCGCCGTGGTCCTCGACCCACTTAAGGGCCTCCTCGCCCATGGTCTGGATATCCTCGTGGAAGCGCGCATCGGCCTCAAAAGCGGCGTTGACAGCGGCATCGACCTCGGAGCGCGTGATTTTAGGACCGCGCACGCGACCGCGACCGGCTTCAGCGTCGGCCACGCGGTCGACGGCGAGCACCTGGTACAGACGGCGCTTGAGCTCGGTCTTGTCGTGATACGGCACAAACGGATACAGGAACTCGATGTTCTGCTCGCGGATCTCGTCGATGTTGAGCGCCAACGCCGTGGGGTAGCTCATGACGATGGGGCAGTTGTAACAGTTGCCGGCGGTCGGATCCTCCTTGCGCTCCCAGCGCACGCACGGCATCCAGATAAAGTCGACGTCACGGTCGATGAGGTTCATCACGTGGCCGTGGCTCATCTTGGCCGGATAGCACACGCTCTCGGACGGCATGGACTCGATGCCCGCCTGGTAGGTCTTCTTGCTCGACTGGTCGGACAACTGCACGCTAAAGCCCAAGCGCGTAAAGAACGCGTGCCAGAAGGGGTAGTTCTCGTACATGTTGAGTGCGCGCGGGATACCCACGGTGCCGCGCGGGGCCTCGTCGGGACTCAGGACCTCGCGGTTAAAGAGCAGCTCGTTTTTCTTTTTGAAGAGGTTGGGGGCCTCGGTCTTCTGCTTTTTGTGGCCGGCGCCCTTCTCGCAGCGGTTGCCGGTGATAAAGCGCCTGCCGCCGCCAAAGTCGTTGACGGTAAGCTGGCAGTTGTTGGAGCAACGGCCGCAGCGGACATGCTTTTGCGTCACGGTGAGGTGCGCGATGTCCTCGGCCGAAAGGATGGTCGAGGTGCCGTCGGCGCCGGCGCGATCGCGGGCGAGCAGGGCCGCACCGTAGGCGCCCATGCAGCCGGCGATGTCGGGACGCACGGCATGAACGCCGGTGAGCTGCTCAAACGCGCGCAGCGTGGCATCGGACATAAAGGTGCCGCCCTGAACGATCACCTGGCTGCCGATCTCCTTGGGGTCACGCAGCTTAATGACCTTGAACAGGGCGTTCTTGATGACGGAATAGGACAGGCCGGCCGCGATGTCGCCCACCGTGGCGCCTTCCTTTTGCGCCTGCTTGACGCGCGAGTTCATAAAGACCGTGCAGCGGCTGCCCAAATCGACCGGGGCCTTGGCGTGGATGGCGGCGTCGGCGAACGCGCGCACATCCATGTTCATAGAGACGGCAAAGCTCTCGATAAAGCTACCGCAACCCGACGAGCAGGCCTCGTTGAGCATGATGTGCTCGATGACGCCGTCCTTGACGCGCAGGCACTTCATGTCCTGGCCGCCGATGTCCAGAATGAACTCGACGCCGGGCAGGAACGCCTTGGCGCCGCGCAGGTGCGCGACGGTCTCGATTTCGCCCGAGTCGGCCTTGAGGGCCTCGATGAGCAGCGCCTCGCCGTAGCCCGTGGTAGTCACGTGGCCGATGGTGCAACCGGCGGGAATGTGGTTGTAGAAATCGGCCATGATGACCTTGGCCGTGCCCAGGATGTCGCCGTTGTTGTTGCCGTACCAGGTGTGCAGCAGCTGACCGTCCTCGCCCACGAGCGCGGCCTTCATGGTGGTGGAACCGGCGTCGATACCGATGAACACGCGGCCGGTATAGCCGTCGAGTTTGCCCTTGGGGACGACCTCGGTGTCGTGGCGACCCTTGAACTCGGCAAAATCATCGTCGGTGGCAAAGAGCGGATCCAGACGCTCGACCTCGGCACCCTGCGTGTCACCCAGGGCATCGATGGCCTCGATGAGCTGCGGGAACGTGCTGAGCTTATTGGACTCGTGCGCCATGGCGGCGCCGCTCGCCACAAACAGGTGAGCGTTTTGGGGCACGATACGGTGCTCCTCGTCCAGATTGAGCGTGAGGTAGAAGCGGTGGCGCAGCTCGGAGAGATACTGCAGCGGGCCGCCCAGGAAGGCGACGTTGCCGCGGATGGGACGGCCGCACGCCAGGCCCGAGATGGTCTGGGTCACGACAGCCTGGAAGATGGAGGCGGCCACGTCCTCGGGGCGGGCGCCCTCGTTGAGCAGCGGCTGCACGTCGGTCTTGGCAAAAACACCGCACCGGCTGGCGATGGGATAGATGGTGGTGGCATTGGCCGCGAGCTCGTTAAGGCCGCTCGCGTCGGTGTGCAGCAGGGTTGCCATCTGGTCGATGAACGCGCCCGTACCGCCGGCGCAGGTGCCGTTCATGCGCTGCTCGATGCCGTTGTCGAAGTAGATGATCTTGGCGTCCTCGCCGCCCAGCTCGATGGCGACATCGGTGGCCGGGATGAGGGTCTCGACGGCGCGCTTGCTGGCAATGACCTCCTGGACAAACTCCAGGTCGAGCCACTGGGACAGCAGCAGGCCGCCCGAGCCGGTAATGGCGCAGGTCATCTGGGCCGTCGGCAACACGGTCGCGGCGCCTTCGAACAAGTCGCGAGCACAGGCGCGGACGTCGGTGTGATGGCGCTGGTACTTGGCGTACACGATCTGGTTGTCGTCGTTGAGCACGGCGAGCTTAACGGTGGTGGAGCCCACGTCGATGCCCAGGTGCAGGTTGCCGTGGGCGTTGTCGGGGTTGAAGATCGCGCCTTCGGGGGCGTGGACGGCGGTGGCGACTGCGGGCTCGGTGGTGGCGGGCTCGCTAGCGACGGACGTCTCCCCTGCCGCGTTCTTGGCATCGGCAACTGCCTCGGCAACTTTCTCGGCAGCCGCGGTCGCGGCCTTCTGCGCAGCATCCACCACGGCGGGCGCGGCCTCACGCGCGGCAGCGACCATACGGTCCTTAATGCCCTCGACGAGTTTGCTCATTGTCTCTCCTCTTAGTTGTTGGACTCGACGGCTGCGGCGGTGTCGGCCGCGTCCTCGAGCTGCAGGTTCAATAGCTTCATGCCGTATTCTGGCACGTTGATATCGATGGGTTGGCCATACAGGTCGCCGGGGCGCACAAAGGCGATAACCGTCATGATGCGCGCCATGGTCTCGGGCGATTCGGAAAGGTCACGCTCAAACCAGCGCTGAATCAGGCCGACCTCGGCACTCACGACGTAGGTGACGTAGTAGTCAAAGAACGTACCCAGCGCCAGGCCCAAAATGCCCGTCTGCGCACGCGGCGCCACGGCCTCACGTGCGGTGTCGATAATCCTTTTAATGAAGGCCTGGTCGCCGCCCGGACCCAGCAGCGCACCGATTAAGTCGCGGTTGGCCGCAAGATAACGCAGCAGCTCAACCGAACCGGGCGCCGGCTCGAGCTCGTCAATGTTACGGTAAAGATCGGGCAGCTGAGCTGCGGTGATGAGCTCAATGCGCTCACGGATCTCAGCCAACAGGCCATCCTCAATCTGGTTGATAAAGTCGGGAATATCGCGGTAGTGCGAATAAAACGTACGGCGCGTAAGACCGGCGCGCTCGGTGAGCGACGCAACGTTAATGCGCGAAAGGTCGCCGCTTTCGGCAAGCTCGCTGGCAAGCGCCTGGCGAAGGGCACGCTGCGAGCGAAGGGACCGGCGATCGCATTTCTCGAGCTGGGACAAGCGTCCTCCTTGTTACTCAGCCTGTGCGCTATTGCACAGTGCGAGTATTATTACACACCGTGTGTATCAACACGTAAAGGCAATATTTAGGATGTGACGAAGGGCAGTCCCTTTGTCACATTCAGCGACCGCCTAGGTTGTGCCAGTTGTGCCCGGCTTTTGGAGTGGCATTGCCGATTGTTCAAAATGTCATTCGTGGGTAGAATAGTGTCGACGGCAGCCCAAGTTCTGGAAAGCTGGGCAGCGCCGTTGTTTGCATTAGGGGGTCAACGCCTTAGCGGCGGCGACCCCTTCTGTTGCGCTTCGAACGCTGCTTGAGTGCCTCGGAAAGGCCGACAAGCGCCGTGAAGAACGAGACCAAAGCGGTCAGAAGTCTCACGAAATCAATCGAATCGGTCATGGGCATCACCTCCCATCAGATGGAGGGCGCTGCCCGACACATGGAGCCGCCGTCAACGATACCGATTCTATCAAAACTTAGTTATATATACGAATATATGTTCGCATGCCAAAGGTGCAGGGTTCTCATGAAAAAGGGGCTATCCCTTTGTCACATTATTCGATGACGGTGCGGGAGTTTTGCTTGCGCATGGTGGCGAGCATGTGTTTGGGGACGGCGTGGACCATGCAGCTGCCGATAGTCGCGCTCGCGGCGGCCTT
>WGSR01000110.1 GCA_014871545.1 Collinsella sp.
AATTAGCCGTCTTATACCCCGAAGACCTCCGCTTGCCACGCTCGATTTCCCAATGTTTAAAATAGCCCCGTCCGAATTAGCTACCCTCACCCATCCTCAACAATCTCAATCTGTAACATCTAGACCCACTTTTGACCCCTAACTGTTACAGATCAAGACAAACGGAAACTGCCCCGACAAAACGTCTAAATCTGTAACATCTACGGACCAAAACCGGGTCTTACTGTTACAGATCGAGACAGTCCCCAACAGCACCGCCCTGTTCGGGGAACGACCGCCACAGGTGCGGCGGGCAGAGGCTCACTTTTTTCCTCGGCTTTTCTTGACAGCACCTCCTCTGTTGTAGTATTTTCTCTCCGTCTAAAAACGCGTGGACTTTTCTGGGCGCTAGCCACCTTTTTGCCACGCAACCGAGCAGTCGGTTGCGTGGCTTTTTCGTCTTGGCAGCAGGTACCACATGCACTGCCAGAAGACCGCACGAGCCCACCTTCCGACTGCAGGGAACAGACGCACGAGATGTGCGTCTGCAAGACAGCAGACGGAAGGGAGCCTAATGGCAGGAACAAACACAATCAAGCAACAGACCGCCGAGGCGGGAGCCGCGGGCGCGGGACAGGTCAAGGCGGCGCTCCAGGTCTTTGCGGGCGGCGCCTGCTACGGCGCGATGGCCACGACCTACAAGCTCGCCTACGCCGCGGGCTTCACCTCGGCACAGGTGGTGGCGAGCCAGGCGTGGTTCGGCTGCCTCTTCTTCGCCCTCGCCACGCTCGCGGGCCACGCGCTCGGGCACCGCTGGCAGCGCGTGGGCTGGAAGCTCGCCCTTAAGCTCATGGGCCTGGGAGCCCTCACCTGCCTCACCTCAATCCTCTACTGCTACGCCATGAGCGTGCTGCCCGCCCCGGTGGCGCTCACGCTCCTCTTCCAGTTCACGTGGCTGGGGCTCGTGTGGCAGACCGTCATGACGCGCCGACCGCCGAGGGTCCTCCAAGTGGCCTCCGCCCTGGTCATCGTCTTCGGAACGGTGTTCGCCAGCGGCGTCTACAAGACCGGCATCACCGGGTACGACCCCGTGGCCCTGCTCTGCGCGCTGGGGGCGGCCGTGTCCTGCTCCCTCTTTGTCACCCTCTCCGGCAAGGTCGAGGCCCCCTGCTCGTCCGAGCAGCGCGGCGTCATCGTGTGCGCGGGCTCCGTGATCATGTCACTCACGGTGTGCCCGGACTACGTCGTCTCGGGCGTCCTCGCCCAGGGCATCCTGCCCTTTGCCGTCATCGCCGGCTTCTTTGGCATGCTCTGCCCGGTCCTGCTCTTCGGCATGGGCTCTCCGCACCTGCCTGCGGGCCTCTCCACTGTCATGGCCGCCGCGGAACTCCCCGCCGGCCTGCTCATCGCCATGATCGTCCTCGGCGAGCCGCTCGGCGTCGTCGAGTGGCTGGGCGTCGCCATCATCCTCGCCGGCGTGTGCCTGGCACAGGTCCCCTCCCTGCTTGGAGGCCGGGAGGCACGTCGCGCCGCCGCAGGACAAGCCGTCAGCTAGTCACCCCTTCACAGGCGGCCCGCGCGCATCAGGGAAAGGGCCACGGGCCCGGCGCGCGAGGCCGCAAGGACGTTATAAAGCGTCCCCCGCAGAGATGGGGGCGCCAGAGAGAAGGAGGCACCATGCCATTTCCAAAAGGGTTCCTTTGGGGAGGAGCCACCGCCGCCAACCAATGCGAGGGAGGTTATGACGAGGGCGGCCGCGGCCTTGCCAACGTCGACGTCATCCCACACGGGCCGGAGCGCAACGACGTAAGCCGCGGCCTGAGGCGCATGCTCGACTTTGAGCCCGGGTACTACTACCCAGCCCAGACGGGCATCGACTTCTACCACCACTACCGCGAAGACATAGCCCTCTTCGCGGAGATGGGCTTTAAGGTCTTTCGCCTCTCCATCGCCTGGAGCCGCATCTTCCCCAATGGCGACGAGGAGGAGCCCAACGAGGCCGGGCTCGCCTTCTACGAGGACGTGTTCCGCTGCTGCCGCGAGCACGGGATCGAGCCCCTCGTGACCATCACGCACTTCGACTGCCCCATCCACCTCGTCAAGAAGTACGGCGCCTGGCGAAACCGCACCCTTATCGAGCTCTACAAGCGGCTTGTGACGGTGCTCTTCAACCGCTACCGCGGCCTCGTGCGCTGGTGGATCACGTTCAACGAGATGAACATGATCTTGCACCGTCCCTTCATGGGTGCCGGTATCGTCCTCGAGCCCGGGGAGAATGCCCGCGAGGCCGAGTACCGCGCCGCGCACAACGAGCTCGTGGCGAGCGCCTGGGCCACCAAGATCGCCCACGAGGTCGATCCGGAGAACAAGGTGGGCTGCATGCTCGCCGCGGGAAGCTACTACCCCTACTCCTGCCGCCCCGAGGACGTCCGCGCGGCGCAGGTCAAAAACCAGGAGGACCTCTTCTTCGTGGACGTGCAGGCGCGCGGGCGCTACCCCGGCTACGCGCTCAAGATGCTCGAGCGCGAGGGCATCGACGTGGGCATGACCGCCGAGGACGAGCGCATCCTTGCGGAGAACACCGTCGACTTCATCTCGTTTAGCTACTACTCCTCGCGCTGCACCGCGGGCGACCCCGATTCCGTGGGCGGCGTCGCCGAGGGCAACGCCTTCGCCGGCGTGGAGAACCCCTACGTGCGCACGAGCGACTGGGGCTGGGTCATCGACCCGCTGGGGTTCCGCATCACGATCAACGACCTCTGGGACCGCTACCAGAAGCCGCTCTTTGTGGTGGAGAACGGCCTCGGCGCCTATGACGAGGTGCTTCCCGACGGCACGATCGAGGACGACTACCGCATCGCCTACCTGCGCGAGCACATCGAGGCCATGCGCGACGCCATCGAGCAGGACGGCGTCGAGATGCTCGGCTACACCACCTGGGGGCCGATCGACCTCGTGAGCGCGGGCTCCGGCGAGATGGAGAAGCGCTACGGCTTCATCTACGTGGACCGCGACAACCTGGGCAACGGCACGCTCGAGCGCAGGCGCAAGAAGAGCTTCTACTGGTACCAACAGGCCATCGCCACCAACGGAGGCGACCTGGGCTAGCCGCCCGGGCAATATCGCTAAGGAGAAAATAATGGCTGAAAAATACGACGATCTGGCCAGATCCATACTCGAGAACGTAGGCGGCACAGAGAACGTCGCCAGCGTCGCGCACTGCATCACGCGCGTGCGCTTCAAACTCAAGGACGAGTCCCGCGCCAACACGGCCAAGATCGAGGCCCTCAAGGGCGTCATCCAGGTCATCCAGGCCAACGGCCAGTACCAGGTGGTCGTGGGTAACATCGTCGCGGCCGTCTACGACGCGGTCATGGAGGCCGGCAACTTCTCGGGCGGCGCAAGCGCCGACGACGAGCCCCTGGGCGATAAGACCGTTGCCTCCGTCGTCATCGACCTCATCTCTGGCATCTTCCAGCCCATCCTGGGACCGCTTGCCGCCGCAGGCATCATGAAGGGACTGCTTGCCCTCATCACCTACTTCGTCCCGGCCTTTGCAAACGACGGCCTCTACACGCTGCTCTACACCGTGGCTGACGGCTTCTTCTACTTCCTTCCCGTCGCCCTGGCGTTCAGTGCCGCGCGCAAGTTCCGCATGAACGAGTTCACTGGCGTGGCAATCGGCGTGGCGCTCCTCTACCCGACGATGGTCGCCCTGACCTCGGGCGAGGCGCTCGGCAGCATCGATCTCGGCGTGGCCGGCACGTTCTCGTGGTACGCCACCGCCCTCGGGGTCCCCATCATCATGCCCGTGTCCGGCTACGTGAGCTCGGTGATCCCCGTCCTTCTCATGGTGTGGTTCGGCTCTATCCTTGAGCGCTGGCTCAAGAGCTGGATGCCGACTGCGCTCAAGATGTTCCTCGTCCCGCTCGCCACGATGACGGTCTCCATCGTCTTGGGCTACCTCGTCATCGGCCCGGTGGCCACCCTCATCACCAACCTGCTGAGCGCGGCGTTCTCGTTCATCTTCCAGCTTCCCGTGGTCGGTTCCGTCCTGGGCAGCGCCCTGGTCGGCGGACTGTGGATGTGCCTCGTCATCTTCGGCTTCCACTGGAGCCTCATCCCCATCTCCATCATGAACCTGAACACCCTCGGCCACGACAGCGTGCTCGCCGCCACCATCGGCCACGGATTCGCGCTCGGAGCGGTCATCTTTGCCATGTACCTCAAAAACAAGGACGAGCGCTTCCGCGGCATCGCCCTTCCCGCGATGATCTCCGCCTTCTTCTTCGGCGTCACCGAGCCGGGCATCTACGGCATCGCCCTCCCCAACAAGCGCGCGTTCGTCGTGGCATGCCTGAGCTCCGCCGTGGGCGGCGCCATCGTGGGAATGACGGGCGCCCTCATGTACATCTCGGGCGGCCTCGGCGTCTTCAACCTGCTCAACTTCATCGACGGGACCCCTGGTGGCGCCGGGATCTCCCACATGATCTTCGCGATCATCGCCTCGCTCGTCTCTGCCGTCCTGGCCTTTGTTATCGAGTTCATCACCTACCGGCCCAACGACGATGAGGAAGGCGCCCGCTAGCCTGCGCTCTTTTCGACCAGCTCTGTGTAATTGAGGAGCAGTTGAGGTGGGCGAGGGCCGAGGTCGGTCGAGGCGGCCGCCCCGTGTCCGGGATAACCTGCCCGAAGGCGTCTAGCTTTCTCAAACGGCGCTGAAATGAACTTCGCCCCGATACTTGGACGGGCCAATTAGCGACCTATGTCGCACATGGGGACTGATTCCGGAACTCCTCCGGGGTCAGTCCCTTTTGCTTAACCCGCCTCCTCTTGTTCCAGTGAACGGTATAGGCTTCGAGGTCCCGCTTGAACTCCTCGAAGCTCCGCCACGTCCGGTTCCTGTAGAATTCGTCCTTCAGGTGCCCGGGCAGCAGCTCCGTCGCATGAGCTTGCCCTCGCACGCCGCCGGTTCCGGCCGGGTCCGGGCACCCTTCGGCCTTCGGCGCGCCCGTACCCCCTGTCGCAAAGCTCTGCTGCAAGAGTCCTCAGCGTGGCGTCGTGTCCGATTTTCCCGTCCATAAAGAAGCCCCCCATTTCTAATGTTCAAGAAATGGGGGGCGGTTCAATTTCGGGACGGGGATTAAATAATCATTCGGACAAATTTATTTTTATCCCCGTTCCAGAAAAATCATCGGGCGTGGTCTTGGGCAAACAGTCTAGTTGCGCCTAAGGTGGACGACCGTTTCGCAGTGGAAGGTTTGTGGGAACAGGTCGACTGGCGTGATCTTTACGGGGGAGAAGGTGCCTTCTTCGACAAAGCGTTTGAGATCGCGCGCCAGGGTGGCCGGGTCGCAGCTCACGTAGGCGACATCGCGAGCACTCGTGCTGGCGATAAGGTTGATCGCCTCGGGGGCGAGGCCTGCGCGCGGCGGGTCGACCACCAAGACGTCGGCATCCTGGTCGGGGAACTCGCGCACCGCGTCTCCGCCAATGACGTCGACGTTATCAAGCTTGTTGATCTCCAGGTTACGGCGTAGATCGCGCA
>WGSR01000111.1 GCA_014871545.1 Collinsella sp.
CGGCATCGAGCTTCTCGTTCTCGCGCAGCGTCAGGATGACATCGGTACCGTGCTCGGCGCGCTCACCGTCCTCGATGGTGTAGCCCTCAAGACCGTCGGATTCCCACACATGGGCGACATCCTCGCCATAGGCGCGGCTGACGACCTTCACATGGCTGGCAACCATAAAGGCAGAGTAGAAGCCCACGCCAAACTGGCCGATGATGTCGACATCGGAGCCCTGCTGCTCGGCGTTCTCGGTCTTAAACTCCTCGGAGCCGGAATGGGCGATGGTGCCCAGATTGCGCTCGAGCTCCTCGGCGGTCATGCCAATGCCGTTATCCGAGATGGTAATGGTGCGGGCGTCTTTATCAAAGGAGACGCGAATGGCCAGGTCGCCCTGGTTGATCTTGACGCTCGGATCCTGCAGGCTCTTAAAGTTGAGCTTGTCGACGGCGTCGCTCGCGTTAGAGATAAGCTCGCGCAGGAAGATTTCCTTATTGGTGTAGATGGAGTTGATCATGAGGTCGAGCAGTTTTTTGCTCTCGGTCTTAAATTGACGCATGTGCAGTCCTTTCGCGCTACCCCCGTCCGCAAAAACGGCCCGGTTGCCCGAGCCGCATCGCAGACCTGCTATGTTCAGACTTAGATTTTATAACCCAATAGCGCGCATATATACATACGGAATCGAAAAACTGTATGTCCGAGCGCTCCAATGCGTCAATTGCCAAGGAGTGTCCCCAGCTGCCGGCAGAAAAGGAACGTCCCTATCTGCCATCTACGCGCTTGGCCATCCAGACATGGGGCTGGCCCTCGTCTTCGTAATCTACCGGGGCAATTTGCGTGTAGCCCGCCTTTACATAGAGCGGCAGCACGTATTCCTGCGCATGCAGCTTAATAAGCTTGGCGCCGGCATCGCGTGCACACGAAGCACTGGTCTCCACGATCGCACTCGCCAGTCCGCGACGACGCATAGCCGGCAGCACGGCGACGCGCCCCATAATGTAGGTCTCCCCCGCCGCAACGCCTTCGTCCATGTCGCATGCCGGCAACACCGGGGCCTCTGCGTCAGCCACGCGCTCAAGCTCTTCGGGAAACACGCGCGAGCAACCGGCAAGCTCGCCGTCTACATAGAGCGTCACATGAATGCAGTTTGGATCCTCGTCGATAGCGTCGAACTCATTCTCGTAGCCCTGCTCGTCCATAAAAACGACGCGGCGCACCAACGCCGCGTCATCAAAGCATCCCGTCTTAAGTTGGATATCCATGGCTGCCCTTTCATTCAATGCGAACGTTAGGGACAGATTTTAGCGAAAATGAGCTCCGCGTACGCTAAACTTCGCGCGAGCCTTCGCCAGGCAGTCGTAATGACCCACGTTATGGGCATCGCTCGCGATGAAGCTGTACAGGTTCTGATCGAACAGGCGCTGTGCCGGCTTTTTCTCGCGACCAAAGCGACCGCCGGCAATAAAGTCCGCCGAAGCCTGCAGCTTGCAGCCCATATCGACCAGACGCTCCGCCACGCTTACATCCTTTTGAACCGCACGATAGCGCTCAGGATGAGCGATGATCACCTGGTAGCCACGGCACTGCAAATCGTAAATCGTGTTCTCGTACTCTCTAAACGCATACGCATCGGCATGCGTCGAAAGTTCGAGCAGAAACTCGTTGGTCCCATCGAAATGCAAGTGCTCCGCGGCATCGATACCAAGCTCAACGAGCTTTCGATGGTTGACCTCGAAGCCCATCTGGAGCGGAAAACCGTCAGCGTTATCACGCAGCAGCTCAAAGGCATCCCACATCTTGTCGTAATCAAAATAGGGATCACGGCAGTGAGGAGTGCAAACGATTCTGGTTACACCGGCCCGCTTGGCAGCCTCGAGCATCGCCAAGCTCTCATCGAGATCGGCGGCGCCGTCGTCTACACCCGGCAAGATATGGCAATGAATGTCACGCATAGGTCAGCCTTAATCAACTAAACGTTTGCTCGGTTGGTGAAGATGCCCTTTTTGGAAGTCCCCTGATCGTCGGAGCCCTTCTTAACCTTCTTACCGTCCTTGGTGTAGTAGGAGTAGTAGTACTCGCTGGTCTCGGTCTCGCAGTAGTTCATAACGGTACCGATGAGCTTGACCTTCTCGGACTTCTTAAGCTGACCGATGGCGTTGAGCGCCTCCTCGCGCTTGGTGAAGTCCTCGCGCACCACGAACAGCGTGCCGTCGGTCAGGCTGGCAATCTCGGCAGCATCGATGAAGGTGCCGACCGGGGGAGCGTCGAAGATGACGTACTGGAACTTAGCAGACAGTGCCTTTACCAGCTTGGCAAAGCGGTGAGAGACGATGATGTCGGCAGGATTGGGAATATGCGGCTCGGCATCAAGGAAGTAGAAGTTCTTCTGACCCGTCTCGACAATTGCCTGGTCAATGGAGATCTGCTCGGAAAGAACCGCATAGAGTCCGCCGCGCGAACGAACGCCGAGCATATCGGAAAGGGACCTGCGGCGCATATCGGCCTCAACCAGGAGCACGGACTTGCCACTCGTGGCAATTGCCTGAGCAAGGTTAATGGAAACCGTAGACTTGCCCTCGTTGGGAATCGAGGAGGTAACGGTGATGGTGCGAATGGGGTCGTCCACGCTCGCAAAGCGGATGTTGGCCAGAAGGGTCTTGGCGGCATTCTGTACAACGAGCTTATCGGTGTTCTTTGCCTTAGCCATGCCTATTTACCACCTTTCATAGCCGGAATTCGGCCAACAACGGGAATGCCCAGGAGCTCTTCTGCCTCTTCGGCACCGCGGATGCGGGTGTTGAGCATGTCTGCCAAAACGACATAGGCAACTGCGATAAAGATGCCCGCGAGGAACGCGACAGCAACGTACAGCATACGCTTGG
Organism: Collinsella sp.; assembly: GCA_014871545.1. Lineage (GTDB taxonomy): Bacteria > Actinomycetota > Coriobacteriia > Coriobacteriales > Coriobacteriaceae > Collinsella. The sequence continues at coordinate 2,868 of WGSR01000111.1, forward strand.
GGCCGCTGGGGGCTTCGGGGGTCTTAGCCTCGTCGATAACGTTGATGCTCTGGGCAGCGCCGACGTTCTGAGCGACCGTACTCACCGAGCTAGCTATGGCCTTTGCGACCTTAGCCGTCTCCTTGGCATCGGTGCCGGTAACCGAAAGCGTAATGACACGCGTGGTGGTCTCGGAGGAAACAGACACCTTGTAGTCATCCAGATCGGTGAGGCCCAGTTCATTGGCTGCGCCGCTCTTAACGCTATCGCTATCCAGCAGCGTGGCGATATCGTTGGAAAGCATCTGACTCGCCGAGAGATCGTTGTAGCTCATCTGACCGCTATCGTCGGTCTTGGCGAGAATGTACATGCTCGTCGTCGCGGTATAGGTGTTGTCCATCGCAACGAAGGACACGATGCCCATGGCGATCGCGCAGACCACCGGAAGGGTGATGACCAGCTGAAGGTGCTTCTTCAGCAGCTGGAACAGTTCGAGAAGGGTCATGCAGCTTGCCTTTCATTTCCCCAGTTCGGATTGACAAAACTGTCCGTATGTTATCGCATCTTTTTACCGAGACCAAACTCTATACATAAGAAACAGGCTCTCCTGTAAAAATGTCGGAAGCAATCGTAAAATTGCACAACAACGCCGCACCCGAAAGTCAAATGCGGCGTCTACATCAATATCTATGTTGTATCGCTATGCGAATGGCTCGTCCTGCTGTATGGGAAACGTCACCGTAATGGTGGTTCCCACGCCCAACTCGCTCGACAGATCGAGCGTGGCGTGATGATACAGGGCCGCATGCTTGACAATGGCAAGCCCCAGACCGGTTCCGCCGCGTGCCTTGGACCTACTCTTGTCCACGCGATAGAACCGCTCAAATACCTTGCCCTGTTCTTCAGGCGCGATACCGATTCCCGTGTCGGCGACCGCAAGGAACGGATGGCCTTCGTCGTTGGTGCCGCACTGCAGCGTAACCGTACCGCCGGGTCGATTGTAGCGGATGGCGTTGCTTGCCAGATTATAGATGAGCTCGTCAATCAAGCGCGACACGCCCTCGATGACCACAGGCTTGGTCTCATGACTTATCGTCACATTCGCCTGACGGGCGACCTGTTCAAGACGCTGCTCGACCGCGTAGATGGCACGCGAGAGCTCAATAGGCTCCGTGGACCCAATGGGCACCGCCTCGCCCTCAGCTGCACGCTCGGCCTCGTCCAAGTTAGACAGCGTAAGGATATCGTTGACAAGCGCTGCCAAGCGGCCCGCCTCACGATAGATGCGACCGCCAAAGTTGCGCAGGTCGTCCTCGCCCTCGACCATGCCGTTTGCGATGAGCTCGGCATAGCCCGAAATCGCCGTAAGCGGCGTCTTGAGCTCATGGGTGATATTCGCCGTGAACTCGCGGCGCATACGGTCGTTGTCCGCCAGCACCGCCATTTGGCGCTTGAGCTCCTGGCGCTGCGACTCAATACGCTCAAGCATGGGGACCATCTCGGCATAGGCGTGCTCATAGCTACGGCGTGGGTGGTCCAAATCCACCTCTTGCAACGGCGCGATGATGGCACGGGACTCGCGGCGCGCCATAAAAAACGAGAGTACCGCACCCGCTGCTGCGATAAGCAGCATCGGCGCCACCATCGACAGCAAAATCGCCGCAACGCCAGGCTGGGCCTGCGCCAAGCGGACAACCTGGCCGTTATCAAGGGCGACGGCGCGATACAGCATAATCTCGTCGAGCGTAGAGCTTGCGCGCTCCGCGGAACCCGAACCACTCTCAAAGGCCTCGATGACCTCGGGGCGATCGCCATGGTTGGGCAGTGTGGAAGGCGACGCCTCGTTGTCGTAGGCAACCGATCCATCCTTGTTAATCAGCGTGATGCGCAAGTCCTCTCGATCGAGGCTACGCAAGAACGGGATGGGCTCCTGCTGCTCGTCGAGGGCGGCAGCAATGAGCTCGGTTTCTTGCGCCAGGTTGGCACTCGTGGCATCCGCCAAGGTGTTTTGCACAAAGAACGCACCCAGCACCGTAAACGCCACGATAACCGCCATGGCGCAGACAAGGATCGTCACAAAAACGCGGTGCGACAGCGTATGTTTTCCCTGGGGGGCGAAGACCACGGGTTACTCCTCCGATGCGGTGGCCGCGGTGTCGTCACCTTCGGCACCATCACCGGCAGAAGGCTCGGCCAAGCGGTAGCCCACGCCGCGCACGGTCTCGATGGCGCTGGCATGCTCGCCCAGTTTTTGGCGAAGCGTCTGCACGTGCACGTCAACGGTGCGCGAACCGCCGTCGAAGTCCCAGCCCCACACGCTCTGCAGCAACGACTCGCGGGTAAAGACCACGCCGGGCTTGCGCATGAGGTACTCGAGCAGGTCGAACTCGCGCAGGGTGAGCTTAAGCGACTCGCCGGCAACAGTCACCTCACGATGGCTGGGCGAGAGCACAATGTCGCCCACGCTGAGCACATCGCTTGCCTGTTTGACCATGCCGCCGCGACGCAGCAGTGCGCGGCAGCGGCTGGCGAGCTCCATGAGCGAAAACGGCTTAGTCAGGTAATCGTCGGCACCGCCATCGAGCGCCATCACCTTGTCGAGCTCGGTAT
>WGSR01000112.1 GCA_014871545.1 Collinsella sp.
AGGAGCGCTTTGGATTTAGCCAAGATGCCGCGGACAAGATTATCGACCAGCTGCCCGATTTGCTGAAGCTTGCGTAGGGCTAGGGCGGCACGGCGGCCATTACGGCGATCTCGTTAGGATGAGAAAGGGACGGCGCTATGACATTCAACGTTAACGCTCTTGGGTTTGGCGACAACGTCGTCGACCGCTACGAGCATATCAACACAATGTATCCGGGCGGCAATGCGGTGAACTTTGCCGTGTATGCCAAGAAGTGCGGCGCCGTGCGCTCCGCGTATATGGGCATCTTTGGTAATGACGCTGCTGCCGAGCATGTGATTGCGAGTCTTGAGGATGAGGGCGTTGAGCTAGCCAAATGCAAGCAGCTCATCGGCGAGAACGGTGCGGCTCGCGTTACTGTGGTTGATGGTGACCGTGTATTTCTGGGGTCTAACGAGGGCGGCATCCGTGGTGATGCACGCTATGTGCTCGATCGTTTTGATCTGGCGTATATGAAACAGTTTGATGTGGTCCATTCGGGCAACTACTGCTTTACCGAGCGCGAGCTGACCAAGCTGAAGGCAGCGGGTATTACCGTTTCGTTTGACTTCTCGGATGATTCGACCGACGAGTACTACGAGCAGATTGCTCCCTACGTTGACTTCGCGTTCTTTAGCGCGGCAGACGCTGCGAGCGAGGATGAGATTCGCGAGCGTCTTGCCTGGGTGAAGGGCTTGGGCCCATGTTTTGTGTCCGCAACGGCTGGCGCTGAGGGCTGCATTGCCTATGACGGCGAGCGTTACTATCGACAGCATGCCAAGCCCGTGACAGACATGAAGGACACCATGGGTGCGGGTGACTCGTTCCTGACTTCGTTTCTGATGTGCTATCTCGATTCCGCCAAGCGTGGCAAGGATGGTGCCGAGGCCATCGAGCGCGCACTCGACTTTGCGGCGGGGTTTGCTTCGACCGTATGCGGTATGGAAGGCTCCTGGGGCCATGGGGCACCGATTTCCGAATAGGTGAGCAGTCCCGGGGAGTCGAATTGTCGCCTCCCCGGGACCTCGTGGGCAAAAAATGCCAAATATGAGTACTGTCACTAATTTAGTAACAGCGAAATCAAGCTTTCGAGAGCCTAGTTGAGTGTCTGCGGTCGATTAAAACCTGCTAAGTATGGCTTTGCCCATGCAAATGAGCCTTGATAATGAACGAATGTACATTATCAAGGCACTGTTTTGTTGCAAAATAATGTGACTAGCTTTGCAACATTACTCATATTTGGCATTTTTTGCCCACCGGGGTCAGCGAAGGTCGAAAATGGAATGGGTATTTCCCAAAACAGCCGACTCGATGCTCCGCGAATCGCATTTTTTGATTGCGGCAACGACTTCGGAGGTTCTTGCGAGCGAATCGACGAGTTGTCGTGCAGTGGTTTCCTTATTTTGCTCGGCTGGCGCATCGGTTTCGAGCAACAAGCGGTTGAGTGGAATCTGTCGTGCGTATTCACGCCCGCGTTTGGTCGCAAGCATGCGTTCATTGATGGAAAAGAAGCTGCCTGCGTGGCGCGCACGGACGAGCTCATCCGAGGTACCGCTAAACCAGTGGAAGATGATGGTGGGGGAGTTGGGATCGTTCTTTAGAAGGCCGCTCGACTCCAAAATGTCCAAGGTTGCCCCCGCTGCGCGAACGGCGTGAATGGACAGGACGCGCCCAGCGAGTGGGTGCTGCGATAGAGCTTGGCAAAGCCGCTCAAATGCCTGCGTCTGGACTCCCTCGGTGCCCGCAAAGCGTGATGAAAAATCGAGTCCGATCTCGCCGATAAAGCGCTCTCGGCTAGCGAGCTCGCAAAGTAGGTTGACCTCGGCGGCTCCGCACCGGCCGTCGGCGAGCCACCAGGGGTGGAGCCCAATGCCGGCGATGATGCCTGGTTGGCGACGGGCGCGCTCGTTAGCGGCCGAAAAGTCGCGTGGATTGACGCCGCAGTCAAAGAGCCCCAGACCCAATGCCGCCGACTCACTGGCTGCAGCATCGGGGCTGAGCATCAAATCAAGGTGACAATGCGCGTCAAAGAATCGCGGTTCCATCGTAGGGCATCCTGCTAGTCCAGGCGCTGGCCATCGGCGCGCACGCGCTCGGTGCCGCGCCCACTGATCTGGCGGATAACCTCGCCGGCGATCATCTGACCCATGATAGGCGGCATAAAGCTGGCGGTTCCGAGCTCGGTACGCTCGTGGATGTTGGAAGGGTCGCGGGGCTGTGTCTTAACCGATTCCTCGCAGCTAAACAGTACATGCAGGCTCTTGATTCCGCGCTTCTTACATTCTTTGCGCATGATGCGGCTCATGGGGTCACGTACCGTATCGAAAATGTCGGCAAAGCGGAGGCACTCGGGATGGAGCTTGTTGGCCCCGCCCATGGAGCTAACCAAACGAATGTCGTGTTCCTGAGCATATTTGGCAATGGTGAGCTTGGCCGAGATGGTGTCGATGGCGTCGACGACGTAGTCGATCTTGCCCCCCGTCTGCTCCAAAACGCTCGCGAAGAAATCATCGATGTTGTCGCTCAGCAGGTATTCGGTGCGTTTGATGACGGTAGCGGTAGGGTTGATGTCGTGAATCATAGCCTCCATGACGTCGACTTTGCGCTTTCCGATGGTGCTGTGAAAGGCGATGGCCTGACGGTTGATATTGCTGGGCGCGATGACGTCCTTATCCAGAATGACGAAATGACCGATGCCGCCGCGGGCGAGTGCCTCGCAGCAGTTGGAGCCCACGCCTCCGCAGCCGAGCACCAGCACTGTAGCATCGGCGAGCTTGTCGAGTGCCTCGCGGCCCATGATGATCTCGAGCTTGGTGTCGCGTGTCTCGATGGGGGCTGCGGCTGCGGTTTCGGTCATAGATATCCTCCGATGGGGAGTCGGTCGTGTTTTAGCTATCGCCATTATAGGTATTATTGCGATTCCATTTGAGCCCTTGGAGCTTGTTGAAATGGGATCGGGATTCGCATAAGATTGAAGCAGATGGCACCCGTTGCCGCGGGTTGACCAACTCCCAAACACGTTTGTAGCGTGAGAAGTGGCCGTCTTCGCATTACGCGGGGGCGGCTATTTCATTCGACCTCCAATGTGGATGCCGAGCTCCACAGCCGCGATTACAAGCAACAACAACGTCAGGACATCGTCAATACTCATAGTCCATCTCCTTCTCGGGTAGAGGGAGCTGGCCCATCTGCTTCAACTTCCATTGTAACTAAACACGAACGAATGTTCTATAGATGTTACTGTATTAGATAGTTAGACAAACATCTAAATATCGAGTATAGTGTGCGCGTCATGAGAGATGATGAGAGGAGGTCTTATGCCGGGAGAGGGTTTTAAGGCGCTTGCCGATCCAACGCGACGGCGCATTTTGGAGTTGCTGCGCGAGGGCAATTGCACGGCGGGGGAGCTTGCCGAGCATTTCGATATCAGTAAGCCGTCGCTGAGCCATCACTTGGCGACGCTCAAAAACGCCGGGTTGGTGACCGACGAGCGCCATGGCCAAAACATCGTATACAGCTTAAACACCACCGTCATGCAGGACTTGATCGGTTGGTTTATGGGCTTTACAAACACGGAAGGTGATAAGGATGAATAACGAAAACAAGGGCATTCACGCCACGGGGGTATCGCGGCGTGTGTGGATTGCGCTGATCGCTCTGTGCGTCGCCAATGTCGTAGCGCACCTCATAGTGATGCCGAGCTTGCCTGCGCAGATTCCCACGCACTGGGGAGCGAGCGGCGCCGTCGACGGTTGGGGTCCTAGCTGGATGGCCTCCGCGCTCGGCGTGCTGCCTCTGGCGCTTCTCGCAATGTTCTGCGTGGTGCCGCGCATCGACCCCAAAGGTGAGGCATATCGAACCTCGGGCAAGTTCTACCAGGGCTTCGTAATCGCCTTCACCTTGTTCATGTGCGCCATAAGCTGGCTGGGAGAGCTTACGGTCTGGGGCGTGGTGCCGGCGGTCGGTTCGGTTAACGTGCTGATTTCCGGTGTTGTCGGTTTGCTGTTCATCGGCGTAGGCAACTACTTGCCGCGTGTGAAGCAGAACTATACGCTCGGTATCAAGACACCCTGGGCGCTTGCCGATCCCGAGAACTGGCGCCGTACGCAGCGTTTTGGCGGCGCCTGCTTTATGGTGCTAGGTATTGGCCTGATTGTGATGGGCGTGGCAGGCAGCGTGCTTTCGAGTGAAGTCGTCGCCGCGGTGATTGCGGTTCTGGCGTTTGGTTCGGTTGGAGCCGTCTACGTCTACTCGTATCTGTTGTGGCGCAAATCGCAGCGAGCCGCTCGTTAAGGTTGCGGAAAACTAGCGTACGCAGTTCATAGTATGTTCCGGGGGACTTTTCCCAGGTAGTATTAGGGGGTGTGGCCAACCATGCCCCTTTTTATTAGAACGCGCGAACTGCCTCTCCGCTTTTTCCAAAACGGAGAGGGGGAGAAGATTTCCGCAGCTAGATAAGGAGAAATGACTGTGGCGGAGTTTATCTACCAGATGTATCAGGCTCGTAAGGCCCATGGCGACAAGGTGATCCTTGACGACGTGACCCTGAGCTTCTACCCCGGTGCCAAGATCGGCGTCGTGGGCCCCAACGGTATGGGCAAGTCGACCCTGCTCAAGATCATGGCCGGCATCGAGGAGGTCTCCAACGGTGATGCCAAGCTCACCCCCGGCTACACCGTGGGCATCCTGCAGCAGGAGCCGCCGCTCGACGACGACAAGACCGTCATCGAGAACGTGCGCATGGCATTTGGCGACATGATCGCCAAGGTCGATCGCTTCAACAAAATCGGCGAGGAGATGTGCGACCCGGACTGCGACATGGATGCCCTCATGGCCGAGATGGGCAAGCTCCAGGACGAGATCGACGCCGCCGACGGCTGGGATATCGATTCCAAGCTCGGTCAGGCCATGGACGCCCTGCAGCTGCCCGATTCCGACATGCCGGTCAACGTGCTTTCCGGCGGCGAGCGCCGGCGCGTGGCCCTGTGCAAGCTGTGGCTCGAGGCTCCCGACCTGCTGCTGCTCGACGAGCCCACAAACCACCTGGACGCCGAGTCGATCCTGTGGCTCGAGCACTTCCTGCACAACTACCAGGGCGCGGTGCTTGCCGTCACGCACGATCGCTACTTCCTGGATAACGTTGCCGAGTGGATCTGCGAGGTCGACCGCGGTCACCTTTATCCCTACAAGGGCAACTACTCCACGTATCTGGAGACCAAGGCCGCCCGTATCGAGGCGCGGGGCAACCGCGACGCCAAGCTCGCCAAGCGCATGGAGGCCGAGCTCGAGTGGGTACGCAGCTCGCCCAAGGCTCGCCAGGCAAAGAACAAGGCCCGTCTGGCTCGCTACGAGGAGATGGAGGCCGAGGCCCGCGCAAGCCAGAAGCTCGACTGGACCGA
>WGSR01000113.1 GCA_014871545.1 Collinsella sp.
GGTGGGCCGTCAGGGGTTCGAACCCTGGACCTTGGGATTAAAAGTCCCCTGCTCTGCCAGCTGAGCTAACGGCCCGCGGGTGGCATTGTACCACGGTCTGGGACTATTCCCAACTCCATTGGCCGTTCTGGAAAATCACAACTTCACGTCCATCAGGCGTAATGCCCGTAATATCGATGTCGTCCGTGCCGATCATAAAATCGACGTGCGTGCTCGAGACGTTAACGCCATGCTCCAGGAGCTCCTCCTTGGACATGTCATACCCACCCTCGATGCATTCGGGGAAACCGACACCTAGCGCGAGATGGCAGCTAGCGTTCTCGTCATAGAGCGTGTCATAGAACAGAACGCCGCTTTCGCGGATCGGAGTGTTCTTGGAAATGAGCGCGACCTCGCCCAGATGAGCGGCACCTTCATCGGTGTCAATAATGCTCGCAAGCGTTGCCTTGCCCACGCGGGCGTCGTAGTCCACCACGCGGCCGCCCTCGAACTTAATCCAAAAATCTTCGACTTTATTGCCGTGGTGGATGAGCGGCATGGCCGAGTACACGATACCGTCGGCGCGCATGCGATCGGGCGAGGTGAAGACTTCCTCGGTGGGAATGTTGGGGAAGAAGGGGTGTCCATCGGGCGTCTTGCCCTTGCCGCCGGCCCACTCGTGACCCTTCGTCATGCCAATCGTCAGATCGGTTCCATTTGCCGCGGTGTAATGCAAGTAGTCGAAACGATTGTCGTTCAGGAAACGCAGGTTCTTTTCGAATGCGGCGTCATGGAGTTCCCAGTCGCTCTCCGGGTCCTGGCCATCGGCGCGCGCGGTGTGCAGAATCGCATTCCACAGTTTATAGATTGCAACCTCATCGGCGTCTCCTGGGAACACCTCGTGCGCCCAAGCCACGACCGGAGCGCCGGCGATGCACCACGGATTGATGTTGTAATCCAGTCCACGGCGGAAAACTTTGCACTGCGTATTCCTCGCCTTTGATGCCGCGGCCGGCTTGGCTGGATCGATGCCCTTGAGGGCCGCAGGATCCGCACCTTCGATAAAGACAAAGCAGGCACCATCCTGGGCCAAGGAATCCAGCTGCATGCGCTTCCACTCGGGTGTCTGCTCAAAATAGCTTTTCTCGACATGCTCGTACGTGAGCCTCGTCACGGCATCATCGGCCCAAATGACCGTCACGTGGCCGGCGGCGGCAGCATAGGCCTCCGCGACCACCACGCGCGCAAACGGCGCGCACTCGACCGGAGACTGAACGACGACCTCCTGGCCGGGCTTGACGTTTACGCCCTTGCGGACGACCAGGCGCGCGTAGTTTTTAATCTTGGGCTCCAGGGCCTTCATGCCCTCCAGAGCCTCTTCGACCGTCAGGGCAGCTCGAATCATGTGCCACTCCATCTATCTATAGAACAGTAAAAAGGCGCGCCGCAAAAACGACGCGCCTTATATCTTAGCGATAAGTATGTATGCAAACGCTACTTCTTCTTGGAGTCCTTCTGGTCCTCCTCGGCAGCCGCGCGCTCAATAAGAGCGTTGAGCTTGTTCTCGGACATGCCCTCGGCCTGCGCGCGGTACATGTTGCGCAAGGGACGAATACGAGCGAAGTCGTAGATAAAGTCACCTAGGATGATGACATAGGACAAAACGATGCCGACCATCTGGACAGGGCTGGACACCATGCCAGCGGGAGCGAAGTACAGCGAGGCCCAAATTGCCACGACGAGCACCATGCCAATGGCGAGCACAATCCACCAGATGCGACGGCGCTTGGTGTAGTCCTCGTCCTGCTTGAGGAGGATATTCGACACCGTATAGATGCGGTCCTCCTTGGCGCGCTGCTTGGCCTTGCGGGCGCGCTTCTCCTCTTTAGAGAGGCCCTCGAGGTTCTCGCCCTTCTCGAGCTCTTTGCGGCGTGCCTTAGACGAAGCCGGCACGACGCGAACGGAGCTCGCTGCTTGGCGGGCGGGCTTAGCAGATGCGGCAGACTTGCGCGCAACCCCGGTAACTTCGTGGGATTGCGTGCGCTTGTTCGTGGCGCTACGGGTACTCACTTATGCGTTCTCCTTCATGCTTGTGAACTGGGAGCCGGTGATGATCTGGAAGGCCTCGCGATAGCGCTCGGACGTGCCATCGATGACCTCGGCGGGCAGGTGCGGGGTCTCCCCCGTCATATCCCAGTTGGCCTTGAGCCAATTGCGAACGAATTGCTTGTCGTAGCTAGGCTGGATCTTGCCCTCCTCGTAGCTGGCAGCAGGCCAGAAACGGCTGGAGTCGGGCGTGAGGCACTCGTCGATCAGCGTGACCTTGCCATCAATAACACCAAACTCGAACTTGGTGTCGGCAATGATGATGCCACGGGTCGCGGCGTACTCGGCAGCGGCCTTGTAGATCTTGAGGGACAGGTCGCGAATCTGCGTGGCGATGTCCTCACCCACGATCTCGCAGCAACGCTCGAACGAAATGTTCTCGTCGTGGTCGCCGATCTCGGCCTTCGTGGACGGCGTGAACAGCGGCTCGGGAAGCTTGGAGGCCTCGGTCAGACCCTCGGGCAGCTGAATGCCGCAGACGGTGCCGTTCTCGTCATAGGTCTTCTTGCCCGAACCGGTCAGATAGCCGCGGACGATGCACTCGATAGGAATCGTCTGGGCCTTCTTAACCAGCATGGCGCGGCCAGCGAGGTAGTCACGATACTCAGCAAACTCCTCGGGGAAATCCGCCGGGTCGATGGAAACGAGATGGTTGGGGACGATGTCGGCAAACTTATCGAACCAGAATGCCGAGATGCGATTGAGCACCTCTCCCTTAAACGGAATCTCGTCGGGAAGAATGAAGTCGAACGCAGAAATGCGGTCGGTGGCGACCATCAGCAGGTTTTCACCGGCATCGTAGATATCACGAACCTTGCCACGGGAATCCGGACGACGCTCCATCGTTGTCACGTGAGTCACTCCTTACCTAAATACGACAGAAATGCGGGTTCTTTCCCGCATGTTTTCGCAAACTCGGAGCGGCAGGGACGCGGCCCCTCCTTCACCGAATAGCGAAAAGCTAGTGCTCCATTGTAGTAGATGCCGCGTCCGCCGTGTGCTCGCGGGGCAGATGAATTGTAAAAGTCGTACCCTTTCCAAGCTCCGACTCCACGGATATGTAGCCATGGTGACGCTCGACGATCTGCTTGGTCACGGCGAGGCCGACGCCCAGGCCGCCAGCTTCGCGGGCGCGGCTGGCATCGGCGCGCCAAAACCGCCCGAAAATGCGCGACAGATCGTCCTTGGCAATACCGATGCCGGTATCAGAAACGGCAATGCTGACGTGCCTGCGGTCACTGAGCACCGACACCACGACCCAACCGCCCTCGGGGGTGTAGCGCATGGCGTTGCTCATGAGGTTGATAACACATTGCGTGATCATGTCGGGATCGGCTTCGACGACATCGTCGTGACCCTGGGTCTCGTCCGCAAAACGCAGGCGCAGATCGCGGTCGGCAAACAGACGCTCCTGGCCGTTCACAATCGATCGCACGAAAGGAACCATGTCCACCGGCTCAAGGTTGAGCGGAGCCGTGCTGTTTTCCATGCGCGACAGGTCGAGCATCTGCTGCACCAGACGAGCCAGGCGACGCGTCTCGGAAGCAACGGTCTCCAAATGCTCATCGTCGGTGGGATACACGCCGTCCTGCATGGCCTCGACCGTCGCAAGCATCGCCATAAGCGGCGTGCGCAGCTCGTGTGCGACATCCGAGGTCAGGCGCTTCTCGTGTTTCATATCCTTCTCGAGCGAGGTGGCCATCTCATCGAAGGTCTCACCCAGCTGATCGATCTCGTCATCACCGCGCAGCCCCGTGCGAGCCGACAGGTCGCCGTCACGGATTTGCTTTGCGGTACTGGTGATGCGATGAATCGGTTTGGTGAGCATGCGCGACACGAGCGATCCGATAACGACCGAAATGCAGATTGCAACAACCGCGGCGAGGGCCATGGCGTTAAAGGTCTTCTCCCTAAACGCAGAGTCCGCCTTGGTGAGCAGAGCGTCGGAGCCGATGGCCCACAGCTTTACCTGTCCGACATGCTCGCCGGAAGACGTTACAATCTCGACGTTAGCAACGCTATCGGAGTCGGTTGGAGCAGACGAGACCGGGCTATGCGATGCCCTCTTGCCGCTCGTGTCGTCGGTCGTAGCCTGGTTTTCGCGTACATCGGCGGTGGCGCTTGCCGAGGGCCAGGAATCGTCATAAACGATCACACCCTTTTTATTGACGACCTGCATGCCCAGATCGTCGGAAACCAAACTCGACGTTGCGACCGTGCGCAGTTCTCCCGCGGTCCAAGAGCCGTTTTCCTCATATGAGGTCGCCAACTTCTCGGCAGCGGAATTTGCGATTTCGACGATATTGGAGCGTGTGTAATCCGAAAAGACCGTGCCCCACACAACAGAGACAACGCCCACCAGCACCAATACCGTCATGAGCGATGTCAGAGCAAAAGCAAGTGCCATGCGCGAGGGATAGCTCATCGTTGGCCGTGAATCGGAACGAGGCGTGTTCCAACTAGCCTTGGAACCCGCCTCGCTCTCCTGCTTGTGCTTTTGTCCGATTTCAAAGCGCGCAGGTGTCATATGTGATTTCCCTATTTCTCGTCCGACTTATCGGTCTTGGCCGGAGCCTCGAAGCGATAGCCGACACCATGGACGGTGTAGAGCCACTTGGGCTTCTTGGGATCATCGCCCAGCTTGGCGCGAAGATTCTTCACGTGGCTATCGATGGTGCGCTCATAGCCCTCAAAGTCATACCCGAGCACTTTCTCGACCAGCTCCATGCGGTTATACACACGGCCGGGATGACGGGCAAGTGTGGTGAGCAGCTTGAACTCGGAAGCCGTCAGATCGACTTCCTTGCCCTCGACCAAGATCTTGTGGCCCGAGATATCGATGACCAGATCGCCGAAGTCGAGCACCTCGACGGCGGGCTCGTCGGCCTGATGGGCACGGCGGAACAGAGCACGAACGCGGGCGACGAGCTCGCGCGGCGAGAACGGCTTAATCAGATAGTCATCGGCGCCGAGCTCAAGACCGATAATACGGTCCTCGATCTCGCCCTTAGCCGTCAGCATGATGATGGGGACATCCGAGGTATCGCGAATGGTGCGGCAAACGCGCTCGCCGGGAATCTTGGGGAGCATAAGGTCGAGCACGACCAGGTCGAACTGATGCTTCTCGAACTCCTCGATCGCGGACTGACCGTCGCCGACGCCCACAACCCAGTAGCCTTCGCGCTCGAGATAGGCAGCGACGGCGTCACGGATTGCCTTCTCATCCTCGACCAGCAGAATCTTTTTTGCATCTGAAGCCATAACACGGCCCCCCTGTCTCAATTAGCTAAGAACAAGC
>WGSR01000114.1 GCA_014871545.1 Collinsella sp.
GCCGGCGATGGAAAAGACGCGGATCACTTGGTCCGGCCATTTGTCGCGATACAGTGCCGCGATGACGCCGAGCAAAAACGAAACGACCGCACCGATAGCAAGACCGATAAAGGTCAGCTGCATCGTGACGGGCAGGGCCGTGGAGATGCGCTTGGCAACGGAGTTGCGAGCAGCACCATAGGTGCCCATGTCGCCATGGATCAGATCGCCCATATAGCGCACGTAGCGCACGGGCCAGGGGTCGTCCAGACCATACTTCTCATGGTACTCGGCAACCGCCTCGGGCGAGGCACCGTCACCCAACGCCGTGTAGGCGGGGTCGGTCTTGGAGAACGACATAAGGAAGAACACCAGGACGGTGACGCCCAATGCCATGATCGGCAGCGCCACAAGACGCCTTCCAATCAAACGTAGCAAGTTGTTCACGTTCTCTCCCCTTTCTTTTGTCGGTAGGACCAACTGGTATATGAGTACGGATACTCATTACAAGACCCGAGCGACATCGTTGCCGCCCGGGTCTTTGTTTCAACTATGAGGATACGGTCCCAACGGCCGACATCCTGCATACAGACTCAAGCGAGTCTTACGCCTTGACGGTCGCAACGCCCCTGAAGGACATGCTCGTCGTGCCGATGCCCTTGAAGCCATCGAGGGCCTCGCCGTTGGGCGCAGTAGACGGATCGTCCCAGAAAGCGGAGACGGTCTTGACGTGAACAACAGGGTACAGAACGGCGTTGTCGGCAATGATGTCGAAGCACTCGTTCCACTTCTTCTGCTGCTCGTCGCCCTCAGCGGCAAGAGCCTCGTCCATGAGACCGTGGAGCTTCTGCCACTCAGCGGACTCCTTCCACGGGCAACGGGTCTGCATCCAGACGTTGTCGCCGTACCACCAGTTGAGCAGCAGGTCGGGGTCGGCGCCGAAGCAGGAAGGATCGCCAGGGGCAAGAAGGATATCGTAGGCCTCGCCGCCGTCGATGGCAGCGTAGGTAGCCGGCGAGGTATCGGTCTGGATGGTCACATCGAAGCCGAGAGCATCGAGGTCGTTCTTGACCTGGGCGGCCATGCCCTTAATCTGCTCGTTGTCGGTGGTGCGCAGGGTGATGGCACCCGGGGTGATACCAGACTCCTCGATGAGCTTCTTAGCCTTCTTGGCGTCGGTCTTGTACACCGTGGAAGCCTCATGATAGTTGGTGAAGCTCTTGGGCAGGTAGCAGCTGGCAGCGGTGGCAAGGCCGGCGAAGGTGTTGCTGACCATCTTCTCGGTGTCGAGCGCATACATGACAGCCTGACGGACCTTGACGTTGTTCCAAGGCTCCTTGGCGACGTTGAACATGATGAAGCGGGTGCCGAAACCCTGAACGTTATCGATCTTGCAGCCGGCGCTCTCGAGCTGGTCGACGGCGTCAGCGGTAACGAGCTCCATAACGAGCGTGGAGCCCTCCTGCTGAGCGGTAACGCGAGCGGTGGGGTCGGTCAGGATGCTGTACTGGATCTTCTTATCCTCGGCAGCATACTCACCGTTGTACTCGGGGTTGGGAACCAAGGTGATCTCGGTATCGGAGATAGAGTCGTACATCCAGGGGCCGGAACCGATCGGCTGCTTGGCGCGATCCTCCTCGGTCTGGGTGGCCGGGGTAACGCGGACGATGGCCAGACGATCCTTGAGCAGGGAGAAGTTGGGGACCTTAGTCTTGACCGTCACGGTGCTGGCGTCCTTGGCCTCGATGGACTCGAAGGGCTGGAAGAACGGAGCATAGGTAGCGGAAGCGGCGCAAGCGGTGTAGGAGGCAACGACATCGTCAGCGGTGACCTCGGTGCCATCGGAGAACTTGGCGCCCTTGCGGATGGTGACCTCGAAAGTGGTGTCGTCCACAGACTTGGGATCGTCGGTGGCGAGCTCGTTGAAGGTGCTGTAGTCGTGGTAATCGATGCCGTAGAGGCCCTCGACGACGTGCCAGTTAGCACCCAGGCCCACAGCGGAGCCGGTGCTGGCGGGATCGAAGCTGGACGGAGCGTAAGCGGAACCAGCGGTGATCACGCCGCCGCCACGGTTGGCGGAATCGGTGGAGCCGGAAGCGGAACCCTCGTCGCTAGAGCTGCCACCGCAGCCAGTGAGACCAAGGCCGGCGACAGCAGCGACGCTGCCGGTGAGGCCGAGGAACGAACGCCTGGACATACCCTTGTTGATGATGGCCATGTCTTCTCCTATCAATAGAGAATCTTACTCGGGAGCACCTAGACGTGCCCCCGCGCAACTTGCGGACGATATATACCTTACCTACCGACGAACCCAACTGAGGTGCCGCGCTCGGCGACCGATACATACATACGCTTGAACGGTATTTACTACCGTTCACCGAATTCATTGACAAATGATTCGCCAGACAGTATGTATCGGCGAGGTGAGATATCAGTCTTCGTCAACCCGCAGGATAGCAGGGTTTTCGCTTGGGTTAGTCAAACGTTTTAGCGTTAATAAAACCCGAAACCAGCAGGCAATCATGGCGAAATAAATGGTTGAAAATCGCGCAATCATGTATATCAGTTGTTTAGGCTCGTGTTTAGCTATCGGAATGGCCAGCCGCCGCCTCGGCGCGCTCGGCATTCCATGCAACGAGCGCCTCGTGGACCGCCTTGGCAACATCGGCAGGTATGCCGCGAACTTCCGCGATCTCTTGCTCGCTCGCCGCGCGCAAACGCTTCATCGAGCCAAAATGGCGCATAAGGGCACGTTTTCTGGTGGGTCCCACGCCTGGAACGTCATCGAGTACCGAAACCGTCATGGCTTTATCGCGCAACTCACGGTGGAACGTGATGGCAAATCGGTGGGACTCATCGCGTACCTGTTTAATTAGATAGAGCGAAGCAGACCCGGTCGGCAGCACGACAGGAGTCTCGTCCCAAGGCACAAAAACTTCCTCGTCGGCCTTCGCCAAGCCACAAACTGGTATATCGAGCCCAAGAGCCTCAAGTTGCTTGATCGCAGCGGTCAATTGCGGCTTACCGCCATCGACAACGAGCAAATCGGGGCGCGAGCCAAAGCGCTCGTCGGCCATGCGCTCGGGAGCATAGCGTCGTCCCAAAACCTCGGACATCGACACGAAGTCGTTTGCCTCGTCCAATTCGGCCTGAATTTTAAAACGACGGTACTGGCTCTTGTCGGCGCGCCCGTTGGTAAACACCACCATCGAGGCGACCGTAAAGGTGCCATGCAGTGTAGAGATATCGAAGCACTCGATACGCAACGGCGGCGATGGCAGCGCCAACGCACTTTCGAGCTCCAGGAGCGCTTGATTGGTGCGGTCGTCAGCGTACCCCGTTCGCATCATGTAGCGCATGAGGGCATGGCGCGCATTTTTGGATGCCATATCGAGCAGACGGTGCTTTTCGCCACGCTGCGGCCTATGGAGATGGCAGGAACGCTCACGCTTGCCCGCAAGCCACTCCCCCAGCGCCTCCGCATCCTCAAGCTCGACGGAAAGGTTGACCTCAGCTGGAATATCAGCCGTCTCGTCGTAATAGCGCTTAAGAAAGCCCGACTGGAGCTCTTCCTCGTCAACATCAAGACCCTTGTCGAGAATGAACTCGCAGGTGCGAACTGTTCGGCCCTCGCGAACGACGAAGACGCAAGCGGCGGAGATGGTCTCCTCGCGATAGAACCCGATGACATCGATATCGACACTGGAGGGAAAAACGACTTGCTGACGATCGTCCAGACCCCTGATGACCTCCAAACGACGTTTGACGCGTGCCGCGCGCTCAAAGTCGAGCGCCTCGGCGGCATCCGTCATCTCGGAGGTCAGCTCATCGACGACATCCTTGCGATGGCCCGACAAAAAGCGCTCGACACGCTTGACGTTCTTGGCATAGTCTGCCGGGGAAATCGCGCCGACACACGCACCCGGGCCGCGCCCGACATGGTAGTCAAAGCAGGGACGCCCGTTTTGTGCGCAAATCATATTGACGATGTCTTCCTCGCCCTTGTGGGACTCGATGGTACGGCGACAACGACGCCACTCCGCACAGGATGCAGAGCAGATGGGGATAACCTTGCGCAGCGTATCTATCGTCTCACGTGCCGCACGGCTATCGGTATAGGGTCCAAAATAGCGCGTTCCCGGCTTATGACGCTCACGCGTGTATTTGATCGCGGGATACAGGTCGCCCTTTGTAATGGCGATAAAGGGGTAGCTCTTGTCATCCTTGAGGTCGACGTTAAAGTACGGATGGTACTGGCCGATCAGGTTGCGCTCGAGTACAAGCGCCTCATGCTCGGTTTCGACAACGATGTAGTCAAAGCTCGCCACCAGCTGCATCATCAGCGGGATCTTTTGACGCTCATCCTGCAGTGTCACGTATTGACGCATGCGGGCGCGCAGGTTTTTCGCCTTGCCCACGTAGATGACATCGCCCTTGGCATCCTTCCAAAGGTAGCATCCGGGCTGTGTGGGAACGCGCGAAACCTGCTCGGCAAGCGTTGGTATGTTGTCGTGACCGGCCACGCGCACCTACTTGCGACGAAGCAGCGCCGAGACCTCGGGCATCTTAAGGACGACGGCAAGGCCAAAGGTAACAACAAGCGAGGCGACACCCGCAACGCAAACGTAGCCAAGAGTAATCAGAATCGAGCCGCCAAGTGCCCCGACAAAGTGTTCAAGCGCCCACATGACGCCGGCGCCTGCGGCAGCACCTAGGCCACCGAGCAAAAGGCCAAAGAAACCGCCATGTAGGATAGATTTGACCTGAAGGCCACGCAGGCGACGACGCAGCCACCACAGCGAACAGCCGACCAAGATCACGTAGTCGACGACATACGAAAGCGCGATTGCCGGCATACCGAAGCCCAGCACAACGCCAAACAGCAGAACCGAGCCGGCCTGGCCGATGGCGGAATACAGGCAATAGCGGCTATAGGGCTTCATGTCGAGCAAGGCAGAGAAGCTCTTCTGCATCAACACGACCACGCCGTAGAGCGGCAGCGAGAGCGCCAGGTAGACAAGGTACTCGGACACCAGAGCCACGCCGGATTCATCGAACTTGCCAGCACAGTAGATCATATTGAGCGGACGTGCGAAGACAATCAGGTACAGTGCGAACGGAATCAGGAAGAACAGCATCTGGGCGACGCCACGCGAAATGCCCGTGCGAACGCTGTCGTAATCCTTCTCCTGTGCGTCATGAGAGAGCTCGGTATAGAGCGCCGTCGAAAGCGAGGCGGCAATCAGCGCGTAGGGCAGCGTGTACCACAGGCGCGCATAGGCGATGACGGAAGGACCCGTCTCGGGCTGGACCACCAGCGCGGCAGCGTTGGTGATAGAAGTCGAGACAAACATGCACACCGTGGCGAGCAGCGTCGGGATACCGAGCGCAA